>NZ_JAUBOZ010000200.1:2500-5493 GCF_036700475.1 Microcoleus sp. T2B6
AAGCTAACCCGGGGAACTGAAATATCTAAGTACCCGGAGGAAAAGAAATCAACCGAGATTCCCTGAGTAGTGACGAGCGAACGGGGAACAGCCCAAAAGTCATCATGGTTCTAGAAAAACAGTCTGGAAAGGCTGGCCATAGACGGTGATAGCCCAGTATTTGAAAGGGCCACGATGATGAAATTGAGTAGGGCGGGGCACGTGAAACCCTGTCTGAACATGGGGGGACCATCCTCCAAGGCTAAATACTCCTGACTGACCGATAGTGAACCAGTACCGTGAGGGAAAGGCGAAAAGAACCCCGGAGAGGGGAGTGAAATAGAACCTGAAACCGTATGCGTACAAGCAGTAGGAGCCCGCAAGGGTGACTGCGTACCTTTTGTATAATGGGTCAGCGACTTACTTTTTGTGGCGAGCTTAACCGTATAGGGTAGGCGAAGGGAAACCGAGTCTGAATAGGGCGCATAGTCGCAGGAAGTAGACCCGAAACCGGGTGATCTAGCCATGCCCAGGGTGAAGGTGCGGTAACACGCACTGGAGGCCCGAACCCACTCCTGTTGCAAAAGTAGGGGATGAGGTGTGGCTAGGAGTGAAAAGCTAATCGAACCCGGAGATAGCTGGTTCTCCTCGAAAGCTATTTAGGTAGCGCCTCGCACGAATCTTCCTGGGGGTAGAGCACTGTTATGGCTAGGGGGTCATCGTGACTTACCAAACCATGGCAAACTCCGAATACCAGGACAGACTATGCGGGAGACACACGGCGGGTGCTAACGTCCGTCGTGAAAAGGGAAACAACCCAGACCCACAGCTAAGGTCCCCAAATTATCGCTAAGTGGAAAACGATGTGGAAAGGCATAGACAGCCAGGAGGTTGGCTTAGAAGCAGCCATCCTTTAAAGAAAGCGTAATAGCTCACTGGTCGAGTCGGTCTGCGCGGAAGATTTAACGGGGCTAAGCGATATACCGAAGCTTGGGGTGCACACTTTGTGTGCGCGGTAGAGGAGCGTTCCGTACGCCTGCGAAGGTGGCTTGAGAAGGCTGCTGGAGGTATCGGAAGTGCGAATGCTGACATGAGTAACGATAATGCGGGTGAAAAGCCCGCACGCCGAAAGCCCAAGGTTTCCTAGCGCAACGTTCATCGGCGCAGGGTGAGTCGGCCCCTAAGGCGAGACCGAAAGGTGTAGTCGATGGGAAGCTGGTTAATATTCCAGCACCTCGCGTGAGTGCGATGGGGGGACGGAGAAGGGTAAGTGTACCGGGCGTTGGTTGTCCCGGGGAAAGTACAAAGGCTTGGGTGGTAGGCAAATCCGCCGCCCTTTAAGGCCGAAGTACGAGACGAGTCCTATCGGACGAAGTCACTGATCCCACGCTTCCAGGAAAAGCCTCTAAGCTTCAGCTCACGCAAGACCGTACCGTAAACCGACACAGGTGGGTAGGATGAGAATTCTCAGGCGCTTGAGAGAACTTGGGTGAAGGAACTAGGCAAAATAGTACCGTAACTTCGGGAGAAGGTACGCCTCCAGCAATGGAGGCCGCAGTGACCAGGCCGCTGCGACTGTTTATCAAAAACACAGCACTCTGCAAACACGAAAGTGGACGTATAGGGTGTGACGCCTGCCCGGTGCTGGAAGGTTAAGTGATGGGGTCAGCGCAAGCGAAGCTCTTGATCGAAGCCCCAGTAAACGGCGGCCGTAACTATAACGGTCCTAAGGTAGCGAAATTCCTTGTCGGGTAAGTTCCGACCTGCACGAATGGCGTAACGACAGCGGCGCTGTCTCCACCCAAGGCTCAGTGAAATTGAAATCGCTGTGAAGATGCAGCGTTCCCGCGGCAAGACGGAAAGACCCCGTGAACCTTTACTATAGCTTTACATTGAACGTTGAGTTCGTCTGTGTAGGATAGGTGGGAGGCTATGAAACCGAGGCGCCAGCTTCGGTGGAGCCATCCTTGAAATACCACCCTGATGTGCTTGACGTTCTAACCTAGGTCCGTAATCCGGATCGGGGACCATGTATGGTGGGTAGTTTGACTGGGGCGGTCTCCTCCCAAAGAGTAACGGAGGAGCACGAAGGTACGCTCAGCGCGGTCGGACATCGCGCAATGTGTGCAAAGGCAGAAGCGTGCTTGACTGCAAGATCGACGGATCAAGCAGGTACGAAAGTAGGTCTTAGTGATCCGGTGGTTCTGTATGGAAGGGCCATCGCTCAACGGATAAAAGGTACTCCGGGGATAACAGGCTGATACCGCCCAAGAGTTCATATCGACGGCGGTGTTTGGCACCTCGATGTCGGCTCATCACATCCTGGGGCTGTAGTCGGTCCCAAGGGTATGGCTGTTCGCCATTTAAAGTGGTACGCGAGCTGGGTTCAGAACGTCGTGAGACAGTTCGGTCCCTATCTGTCGTGGGCGTTGGAGATTTGAGAGGGGCTGTTCCTAGTACGAGAGGACCGGAATGGACGAACCTCTGGTGTACCGGTTGTCACGCCAGTGGCACTGCCGGGTAGCTACGTTCGGAAACGATAACCGCTGAAAGCATCTAAGCGGGAAGCGCGCCTCAAGATGAGATCTCCCGGGACACAAGTCCCCTAAAGGAACGATGAAGACTACGTCGTTGATAGGTCGGGTGTGTAAGTGCAGTAATGCATTGAGCTTACCGATACTAATGATCCGTGTGGCTTGATCATATAACCTCAAGTTGCCTTGCCCTTCGGCACAGAAGCCAAGACAAACCAAACTGTTACGTCACAAGACCCTATGAGAGCGTGAGCGCTTGAGCCTTCCGGCAATAGCGACCCTCCACCCTCTCCCTGGTGAACATAGCTGCGTGGAACCACCCGATCCCATCCCGAACTCGGAAGTGAAACGCGCACGCGCCGATGGTAGTGTGCATCCGCATGCGAGAGTAGGTCATCGCCAGGGCCTTACCCAAAACCCCGACCCAAAAGGTCGGGGTTTTTCTTTGCAACTCAAAAACCAATAACAGCAAAGCGCAGG
>NZ_JAUBOZ010000201.1:0-5373 GCF_036700475.1 Microcoleus sp. T2B6
CGTCCCGCCCGTCCTTTTTGGACGGGCGGGACGCCCATCCCACTTTCAAGAGTGGAAGTTATTTAATTCTCATTCCTTAGTTTCCCGGTGCAATGTCTATTACGAACTTTTGTTAATTTCTCGCTGACAGCGGGGACGACAAGGTGTTCCTGTGCAAATAAAGCCTGCAGGCATATTTTTAAAGACGCTGCTGCGAGCTCCAATTAACGCATTTGCACCGATTTCTACACCAGGGCCAATGAAGCAGTCGGCGGCAATCCAAACGCCGTTATTAATGATAATAGATGCTGTGATTAAGCCAAAGGCTGGGTCTTGAGGGTCATGAGTGCCGGTGCAGAGGTAACTTTTTTGAGAAATGACGCAGTGTTTGCCGATCGCAATTCGATCGAGACTGTACAATACAACATCATCTCCGATCCAACTGTAGTCTCCGATTGCAATTTTCCAAGGATAGGTAAAACGAGCCGTGGGGCGAACGATCGCACCCCGACCTATTTTCGCTCCAAATAACCGCAGCAAGCCGCTTCTGATGCCGTTAAAAGGGTGTGGAGTGAGAGGAAATGCGATCGCCTGCACGAACCACCAAACCAAAATTAGCCAACCAGGCTTTCCTCGATCGAACTTTGATTGATCGTAGCGGCGCAAATCAACTAAAGATTCGCCTGTCAAAGTATTTGCGTGATAGTCGCTAATTGGGCGATCGTTTATTTGACAATTTGGGGAATTTGCGATCGGATTTTCCGGATCTTGGTGGGGATTTGGTATATAATCGGTCATTGATAGTTAATTTAATGTTTAATTTAAAATCGAGTTTAACCTTAAGGACTGCTGCATGACATTTCTAGTTAGGGACAATTTTGACTCAGAAAACGCCAAGGATATCGCACAATGCGAGAATACAAATCCCAGAATTGGCAAAGTGCGACTTTTACAAACAGCATTGGTACTGCTTAGCAGCTTTTTTGTAGCAGAGTTAATCGCCGCACTTAATTCTCATAGTTTGTCCCTATTAGCAGATGCGGGTCACGTTTTTTCAGATGTAGCAGCTTTAGCAATAACTTTGACAGCGACTTGGTACTCCTCAGTCAAACGCAAAAGTAAATCCGTAGATTGTACGATCGAATTGAGTTCGGGTACTATTCTTAAGAACAGGCAAGATGCCTGTTCCACAAACAGTGAATTGGCCGGTGGGGTGGGCATCCTGCCCGCCCGTAAAAAGCTAGTATTGAGATCGGGCAGTATTCTTAAGAACAGGCAAGATGCCTGTTCCACAAACAGTGAATTTGATTGTGGGGTGGGCATCCTGCCCGCCCGTGGAGAAATCATTGCTGCTTTAATTAATAGTATCAGTTTAGTGGCGATCGCCCTTTGGATTGCCGCCGAGTCGATCGGCCGTTTGCAGTCCCCAACCCCCGAAGTAGAAGGGCTGCCGATGTTAATTACCGCCATAGTCGGTTTAAGCATCAACTCGATTAATGCTTGTTGCTTGCATTCCTGCTGTCACGGCGACTTGAACCTCAAAAGCGCCTTTCTGCACGCAGTTGCAGACATTTTTTCGTCGGTTGGAGTAATTTTAGCTGCGATCGCCGTCGCGTGGCTGCACTGGAATTGGGCTGACGGTTTAATTAGCTTGCTAGTCTCTGCATCAATTATTTTATTAACTCTACCATTGCTAATCGAAAGCCTCCAATTGCTGCTAGGAAAAGTATCAGCAATATCCGCAAGTCAACAGCCTTGTGATTGCGAAAAAGTGAGCGCAGAAAAATTGCTTTTTCCATCCCTCGAAGAACTCATCAAATAACATCTCTTCATCTGCGTATATCCGCGTAGATTCCCTTAGATATGCAGTTAAAATACCTAAGTAATTAACAAGGGCGATATCTAGATTGTAAAGATAGCGTAAACCTTATTATGTCCTCATGGCAAAGATCCGACTTTTCCGACTTTAAGATCCGACTTTTCCGACTTTACAAAGGCAGGGGCCCGAAGCAATGATAGAGATAGGGGAAAGCCAACCCACGATGTCTAAATTGTAAAGAGATCGTAAATCTGGATGTTGTGTTGCGAAAGGTTAAATAAAAGTATGCTATAAAAGATATGTCTGTGGTATGATACATTTAAGTTGCATCTAATGTTATCGGATCCCATTCCCCCACGAGGCCAGTGAAACCTCACTTCATATCAGGACTACCCCGCTCAGGCTCTACTTTACTGGCTGCACTACTACGACGACAAAATCCCCGGTTTTACAGCGCTATGACTTCCCCTATTGGGGGCCCAAGTCGATCGAATGTTGTCAGCCATGAGCGAAGACAATCAGTTTTTCTTGTTCATTTTCCGTGAACAAAAGGCAACGGGCTAACAATTTTACCGATCGATTTATTTGAGCAATAAGACTAATAAATTATTCAGTCCTATGCAAGAGGACTTAAGCTTTGATGCGGGGGTTTCAACCCCGGCCAGACTTGGATGTAAACGATACATATAAAGGATTTCAGCAATTATGAACTTATCAACTATGAACAAGCAAATTATTTTCGTAGACTCTTCTGTACAAGATTATCAAAGCCTAATCCAAGGCATCGATCCCGCTCTAATTGTGATTTTAAAGGAAAATTTCAGCGCGATCGACCAAATTACTAACGCCTTGGCAGATCAAAAAGATATTGAAGCAGTTCATATAGTTTCTCACGGCAGCGAAGGCAGTTTAAAACTAGGTGCTGACATACTCAATGACAATAACCTAGAAACTTTCAGCGATCAGCTAAAACAGTGGGGAAATGCCCTGACAGCAAATGGCGATATCCTACTTTATGGCTGCGATGTAGCAGCCGGAGAAGTTGGAGAAAACTTCGTAAAGCGCCTGAGTGAAATAACCGGGGCGGATGTGGCAGCATCTACCAATAAGACCGGTAATGCAGCACTAGGGGGCGACTGGGAACTGGAAAAAACAACAGGGGCGATCGAAGCTGACCTCGCTTTTTCAGACGAAGCGCTCGCCACTTATCAAAGCGTCCTTACGCCTAAAAACACTGCCATTAATTTAACTGGCACGGGTTCCGTCAGCATTGCCAACTCATCCACATTTAACCTCACCAGTGCCATCACCGTAGAAGCGTCGTTTAAATCAAACGGCTTCAGCAAAGCGTGGGAAAGCATTATCAGTAAAGGTGATAGCTCCTGGCGAATTGCGCGGGGGGGCGGACCAACTGGAACCGGCAACAGCCTAGAATTTGCCCTTGGCACTGGTGCAGGCATACAAGCGCTCGTCGGCACCACCAACGTCAATGACGGGCAGTGGCACCATGTGGCTGCTGTCTATAACGGCTCGACCATGAGCCTGTACATCGACGGCGTTCTTCAGGGAACACTCAATGGCGTTGCTGCCATTCCCACCAATACTTTCGATGTCTTAATCGGTGCCAACCAGGAGGTCACAGGACGCAATTTTAACGGACAAATTGATGAAGTGCGCGTCTGGAATACCGCCCGCACTCAAGCCCAGATTCAGGGCAGTATAAATCAAAACATAGACCCCAACACAGCGGGGTTGCTGGGCTATTGGAAATTTGATGAAGCTGTAGGAACCACCGCAGTAGATGCCGCAGGCAGAAACAATGATGGCACGCTCAACAGTGCGACCTGGAGCAGCATAGAAGCTCCAAAAACCACGACTTTACAGTTAAATGGCAGCAATTCCGTCAGCATTGCCAACTCATCCACATTTAACCTCACCAGTGCCATCACCGTAGAAGCGTCGTTTAAATCAAACGGCTTCAGCAAAGCGTGGGAAAGCATTATCAGTAAAGGTGATAGCTCCTGGCGAATTGCGCGGGGGGGCGGACCAACTGGAACCGGCAACAGCCTAGAATTTGCCATTGGCACTGGTGGCACACAAGTGGTCGTCGGCACCACCAACGTCAATGACGGGCAGTGGCACCATGTGGCTGCTGTCTATAACGGCTCGACCATGAGCCTGTACATCGACGGCGTTCTTCAGGGAACACTCAATGGCGTTGCTGCCATTCCCACCAATACTTTCGATGTCTTAATCGGTGCCAACCAGGAGGTCACAGGACGCAATTTTAACGGACAAATTGATGAAGTGCGCGTCTGGAATACCGCCCGCACTCAAGCCCAGATTCAGGGCAGTATAAATCAAAACATAGACCCCAACACAGCGGGGTTGCTGGGCTATTGGAAATTTGATGAAGGAGCCGGCGTTACAGCGAGTGATATCAGTGGCACGGATAACTCTGGGACTCTCCAAAACGGAGCGACTTGGGTCACAGATACAATTCCTCCCACAGTAGCCCTGACTTCGGCCGCCGCCGCCACCGTCACCGCAGCGTTTCCCGTCACCGCCACCTTCAGTGAAAGCACAACCAACTTTATCGACACTGATATCACCGTCACCAACGGCACCGTCAGCGGCTTTAGTGGCACCGGCACCACCTACAACTTCACCGTCACCCCCACAGGGAGCGGCACAGTTACAGTTAACATCCCCGCCAATATAGCTACGGATGCCGCCGGCAACAACAATACAGCGGCCACTGCTTTGACGCGCACGGCCGACACCACAGCCCCCACCGCTGCCAGTTTCAGCCCCGCAGACAACGCCACCAGTGTTGCAGTTACTGCTGATTTAGTCGTCACCTTGAGTGAAGCCGTACAAAAAGGCACTGGCAATATTGTTATCAAGAAAACCGACGGCACGCTGGTTGAAACCATTGATGTCACCACACCCAATGTCACCGTTAGCGGTAGTAGCGTCACCATTAATCCACTGGCAGATTTAGCGCCCGGTACAGGTTACTACGTTGAAATTGGCGCCGGTGCGATTAAAGACTTAGCAGGTAATAATTATGTCGGCATTGCAGACGCAACTGCTTGGAATTTCACTACTGCTGTCGCCGTTGACACCACAGCCCCCACCGCTGCCAGTTTCAGCCCCGCAGATAACGCCACCAGTGTTGCAGTTACTGCTAATTTAGTCGTCACCTTGAATGAAGCCGTCCAAAAAGGCACTGGCAATATTGTTATCAAGAAAACCGACGGCACGGTGGTTGAAACCATTGATGTCACCACACCCAATGTCACCGTTACTGGTAGTAGCGTCACCATTAATCCACTGGCAGATTTAGCGCCCGGTACAGGTTACTACGTTGAAATTGGCGCCGGTGCGATTAAAGACTTAGCAGGTAATAATTATGTCGGCATTGCAGACGCAACTGCTTGGAATTTCACTACTGCTGTCGCCGTTGACACCACAGCCCCCACCGCTGCCAGTTTCAGCCCCGCAGATAACGCCACCAGTGTTGCAGTTACTGCTAATTTAGTCGTCACCTTGAATGAAGCCGTCCAAAAAGG
>NZ_JAUBOZ010000202.1:0-5264 GCF_036700475.1 Microcoleus sp. T2B6
TTAGAAGGTTTTTTTAGTTATTTAGTAATGCACAAATTTAGGTGTTTGTCAAATTAATTTAGATGCGTTTACCCTGATCGGGAAAGTCGTTTTTGATGACATCTTCCCAGATTTTACCTGCTGCTTCTAACGCTGCTTTGCGACTAGGATCGTTAAAGAAACCAGTGGTATCGTAACGATAGTCGAACTTGATATTAAAGCCACTAACAGGAGTTGGTGTTGTCACCGGAGTCGGAGTTGTCACCGGAGTCGGCGTTGTCACCGGAGTCGGAGTTGTCACCGGAGTCGGAGTCGTAACAGGAGTCGGAGTCGTAACCGGAGTCGGAGTCGTAACCGGAGTCGGTGTCGTAACCGGAGTCGGAGTTGTCACCGGAGTCGGAGTTGTCACCGGAGTCGGAGTCGTAACCGGAGTCGGTGTCGTAACCGGAGTCGGAGTCGTAACAGGAGTCGGAGTCGTAACAGGAGTCGGAGTCGTAATCGGAGTCGGAGTCGTAATCGGAGTCGGAGTCGTAACCGGAGTCGGAGTCGTAACCGGAGTCGGAGTTGTCACCGGAGTCGGAGTTGTCACCGGAGTCGGAGTTGTCACCGGAGTCGGAGTTGTCACCGGAGTCGGAGTTGTAACAGGAGTTGGCGTTGTAACAGGAGTTGGTGTTGTCACCGGAGTTGGCGTTGTCACCGGAGTTGGCGTTGTCACCGGAGTCGCTGTTGTCACCGGTGTTGGTGTTGGGGCTGGTGTTGGGGCTGGTGTTGGTGTTGGGGCTGGTGTTGGTGTTGGAGTTGGTGTTGGGGCTGGTGTCGGCGCTGGTGCTGGTGTCGGCGCTGGTGTTGGTGTCGGACTAGCTGCAAACGTGCTACTGGCAACATTGAGCAAAACCGCGATCGCCCGATTGCTACTTTTATCTATCATCACCGTATCGCCACTACCAGCACCATTAGCACCCGTACCCGCACTAAAAGTGAAGTTATCAAAATTCAAAATGCCATTGTCGCTGGCAATGCGATCGCCTCCATTTTGATAATCAGTAATGTAATCAATGTTGTCATCATCTAGCAGTAGGAAAAATGTGTCATTGCCACTGCCACCTGTTAAAGTATCGATACCCCGATCGCCGTGCAAACTATCATTGCCGCTACCACCGACAATTGAATCATTGCCTTGACCGCCGCACAAGCAATCATCTCTATCTCCTCCGATAACAGTATCTTCATCTTTGTCGCCGCGAAGGGAATCATTGCCACCTCCGCCATCAATGTCATCATTTCCTTTGCCACCATATACAACTTCAGCATCAGAGGAACCGCTGACAGTATCATTACCTTTGCGAGTTAGCAATCCTCCAGGCACTTCCTGAAGTTGTCCGGCTTCGAGTGCAACATTGTCTGCTGTATCTTCTCCGACGAAATAAATCCCTTGTCGTTTGATAGTCATAATTTTCCTAGCTATTGGTTTGCAAAATAAACGGAGTGGAGAAATGGCGATTGCTTATTTTTAGCAATGGCGATCGCTGGTTCAACTAGAGCGCATCAGGCAACATTGAAAGACCAGGTATAAGTCTGACCGCTGGATGTAATTGAAGCAGTATAATTTCCAGGGATTAATGGGTTACGGGGTATCATTACAATTGCATCGCGTGAATCCAAGATACTGCGTGCCCCTTGTTGAGCAGATGGATCGGGATTGCTGTAGGTTGTTTCATCAAAAACACTGTGTTGTATGGGTGTATTTCCCTGCGTTAATGAGTGAGAAGTGACTCGAGGCGTGACGTTTCCAGAACCCAATAACAAATAAATAGGTAAGCCCGTAGGAGCCGTGTATCCTGGAAAGCCTGTTAACGGATCGGGATATTCATTTCCTCCATACTGTCTTATGGGAACTGTCTTGCCACTTGCAGGCCACATAACAGGATATTGGGGTGAAGAATTACGATTAATTCCTCGAACAACATCTAAAGTTGCCCCTGTGTCAATTCCCCCATTGGCTTCGCGATAACTACCGTAAGCAACTTGTGTTAGTTTAGGATTGATAATTCCTAACGCATGAAAAGGTGCGGTCATCCATCCATCAATAAAATCGACATCTCGCGCCTGAGTTGTTTCCCAACCGGCCACATTGCCGTTTTTACCCGCTTCAGATCCTGCGGCCGTATACCAAGGATTATTAGGGTCTTGATCATGAGTAGATCCATTGTTTTTAACGACATAACGGGAGTGTTCTATTTCCCCTTGTGTCCATGCAGGATTGTTAGTCACAGGTGGTAAGTTGGCTAGGCTACGTAAGTAATTCACCCGATCGAGCCAGTTATCAGAGGTCGGAGGAGTCGGAGTCGGAATAGGAGTCGGAATAGGAGTCGGAGTCGGAGTCGGAATAGGAGTCGGAGTCGGAGTCGGAGTCGGAGTCGGAGTTGCTGTCACATTTCCACCGATAATTTTCGCAGAAACACTCCCAACATCGCCAGTAAAATTGGTCAACAATGCCAAGACTTTATCAAAAGAAGAACCGCCATTGCTGCTAACATAAACTCCGACACTATTGCTATCATTGCGGGCAACTAAAAAGCGAGAACCAGTCAAATCATCTAACAGTTCGATAGAATCAGAAGCAGCATCAAAGTCGCGGATAATAGCTACCCCATTGCTGGTAAGACCAAAGGTATCACTTCCGCCGCCACCTATCAGCGTATCTGTGTCACCACCGCCGACTAAATAATCAGCTCCTTTACCACCAAACAGTTGATCTGCACCTAATCCACCTTCAATGTAGTCGCTATCCCGACCACCATAAATGACATCATTACCCGGATCGCCCAATAGATCATCATTTCCAGAACCGCCAACGATCAGATCGTCTCCCGCATCGCCCCATAGACTGTCATCACCCGCATAGCCATAAATTTCTACGGGCACAGAATCAGACCAAAAAAGTTGGTCATTTTGCGCTGTTCCATCTAAACGAGCCATATTTAACCTCCAATTTGTCAAGTCAAGTTGTTTACCAAAAAACAAAAGGCCGGAGAAGGGGCGATCGCACATAATGCGTAATCACCACTTCCCCAGCCCACCCCTGAACTCACCATCAGTCTCGAACTAGGTTTTGTGTTTATTTAGTTGATTCAAACTTTAACGCTGGCAGCCCACTCAGCCGTACAGCGCAGATGCACTTTTGCTTGATCCACCTTAAATTGATAAATTACACCATCTTAGTCGATTTGTCAACATCCTACAGGGATAAATTAAACGTAATTAAACGTAATTAAACGTAAAACTCTCGCGTTATTAGATACCCCACTGCTTACAGAAGTCGGGTATCTGAACATTCTGTTTTTGTTAGGTGACTCTCTATTTCATTACCCAAGCCAGCTCGCCCGATTGCGAAATAGCTCGCTCGAATTTACTTCCTCGAACTCCACTTACTAACTTCTGCATCGTCAAGAAAGAACTTATAATAAGTCGAACCCTTGACAATTACCCGAATCACATTGTTCTTTTCCCTTTCACTTTCAATTGTTACCTTTCCGAACCCAGTTTCTTGCCAAGTTTCCTCCAGAATCTTCTCAACCTGGTCAAAAACTTGTTTAACCGTATGTCTTTGAACGTTGTGCGATGATGACATATCTGTTTCCACCTTCTGATTTAACTTAGCTTTGCTGTTGCTGTCGCCTGCTTTGTCAGCCCGATCGCCTGCTGCATCCTCTGACAAAAACCTCATAGCTTTTTACCCCCTAAATTTCAGCCTCTATATAGATTTCGGAAATAGCCCTATGTTTTTACGCATAGTTCCAGCTTTTGTAACAATCATTTACACGATCGCCCCCAAAGTCGCAGACGATGACGCACAGCATCGCACAACAATTAGCAGCGTTGCATCCGCACAATTCCCATCCGCCAGAAACTCCATACTTCTTACCCCCAAAATGATGTTTGCAAAGATTTAATTATTGAATAACTTTTTAACCCGTAACTCAGTGTAAAATCAATAAACATTCAAAACTCACAATTGTGCAGTCACAGGCAGCAGTCATTCGATTTTAGATTTTAGATTTTAGATTTTAGATTGGATGATTGAAGAATTGACCCCACGGATCGAGACGGGGGCTTGAGGATTTTAGATTTGGGATGCTTTCGATTGATTCCACGGATAGAGACGGGGGCTTGTACCACCTTTGAAATTCTCGGTCGCCAACTTCTGACATGGCGCTGCCACGCGCGATCGCACTTCCACAGGCAAACTACCCATGAATCAAGCAGAATTTACCACCATTTACAACAATTTAGGCAACAAATGCAAGCAAGTTTTGCAGCAAAAACTAGCTGGAACACCCAACAAACAAATCGCCAAAATTCTCGCAATTAAATCAGAAGCAACTGTACGCCAACATTTGACAACAGCATATCAAGCCTTTGGTTTAGGAAACGACAAGCGCTCTAGCTGGTCAGATTTGCAGGCATTATTTTTTCAATTCAGTCCCGAACTAATCCCAGCGCCACCTGGAGAACCACAACCATTAAATTCTCGCTGGGTAGAACGAACTTCAGATATTACTAAGCTCCAAAAATGGACATCAGAAAAGTTCAAGATTTTGATAATAGTAGGAGAAGGCGGCATCGGCAAAACCACCTTAGCACAGCAATACTTAGCAAGTTGCCAATTTGAAAAAATCTTAGATATGAAAATTGCCTTAACTCCAGAAAACTTGCGGAGTGCCGATTCATTTGTACAGACTTGGCTGCAACAAGATTTTCAGGAAGATGCACCCAGAGATTTTAGCCTGAGTTTAAACTTGCTCGAAACAAAGCTGCGTCAAAGCAAAGTCGCAATTTTTATAGATAACTTAGAACCTGCTTTACGTAACGGTATGTTTTTACCTGAATACCGCAATTATGTAGAATTGCTGCGGGTACTCAGCGAGCCCCGAATCGAAGGAGTCACCCTGATTACCAGTAGAGAAAAATTAAAAGAACCTGACATCAGAGGCGTTCAAACTCACATTTTAAGAGGCTTGACTCCAGAAGCATGGCAACAATATTTTGAATATCCCAAAACTTCTGAAGATTTACAAGCTCTGCAAGAAATGCACGCAGTTTACAAAGGCAATGCTCTAGCGATGGAGGTGCTGTACAATGATATAGCAATCCTAAATGATTTAGATAAATTTGTAGGGGTAGTGCTACCCCTACTCCCCGTGCCTACCTTTCAGGGGTAGGTTTTTAAAATTTAAGCCGTAGAAAAGTGAGAACGGCTTGGCCAAGGTTCAGGAATAAAGCTA
>NZ_JAUBOZ010000024.1:0-85480 GCF_036700475.1 Microcoleus sp. T2B6
AATTAATAATTAAATGGGGTCGCAAAATCAAAAATAAGGGTAATGATTGTATCACAGTTTAAATGTGCAACAGCTTACTAATTAGTATAAGTTGCCTGAGTGAGGTAATTCAGAGAGTTTTTAATAGATTTTTTGCAGGGACACGGTATTGCCGTGTCTTTGTTGTATACAGTTCAGAAAATTAGAGTTACAAGATTATGACACTTATATTTGCACAGAAACACATGAATTTACCAAAGGCGATCGCAGTTACTTGTTGTGCGATCGCCCTAGCATCATGTGGAAATAGACCTTCGGAGTTGGCCGCACAGACGCAACCGGGAAACAGTGTACGAACATTTGCCGATTGGTGTCGCCAAAAAGCTTCTTTGAGCCGTGAAGCTAAATATACAGTTGAGGTGCTGTTGAAGAAAGCAGGGGCTACCGAGTGCGATCCGGCTAATCAGAAACTTTCGAGTCTCGCGGGACTCGATCTCAGAAACAATCAAATCAGCGACATCCAACCCTTGGAATCCTTGACTAACCTGACTGCGCTTCTCCTCGGCGACAATCAAATCAGCGACATCAAACCGCTAGAATCCTTGACTAACTTGACTGGACTCGACCTCTTCAACAATCAAATCAGCGACATCAAACCGCTAGAATCTTTGACTAACCTGACTTGGCTCCACCTCGGATTCAATCAAATCAACGACATCCAACCCTTGCAACCTTTGACTAACCTGAGTCTGCTCTACCTCTTCAACAATCAAATCAGCGACATCAAACCGCTAGAATCCTTGACTAAACTGACTTCGCTCCACCTCGGATTCAATCAAATCAACGACATCAAACCGCTAGAATCCTTGACTAAACTGACTGAAATCCGTCTCGACTACAATCGAATCAGCGACATCAAACCGCTAGAATCCTTGACTAAACTGACTGAACTCGACCTCAGCTTGAATCGAATCAGCGACATTAAACCGCTAGAATCTTTGACCAACCTGACTGTGCTCAACCTCAGCGACAATCAAATCAGCGACATCAAACCCCTAGAATCCTTGACTAAACTGACTGCGCTCAAACTCAGGGGAAATCCGATCCCTCCCAAAACTTGCCCTATGAAGCCAGACTCTATTTGTGACTGGGGACATAGACTTTCCGCGAAGGCCTCCGAGACGCAACCGAAAAATAGTGGACGAACATTTGCTGATTGGTGTCGCCAAAAAGCTGATTTGACTCCTGAAGCTAAACATACTGTTGAGGTGCTGTTGCAGAAAGCAGGGACTACTGAGTGCGATGTGGCTAATCAGAAACTTTCGAGTCTCACGCAACTCGACCTCGACTACAATCAAATCAGCGACATCAAACCGCTAGAATCCTTGACTAACCTGACTTCGCTCTGGCTCCGCGGCCATCAAATCAACGACATCAAACCGCTAGAATCCTTGACTAACCTGACTCGGCTCTGGCTCAATAACAATCAAATCAGCGACATCAAACCGCTAGAATCCTTGACTAACCTGACTTGGCTCTTCCTCGGCAACAATCAAATCAGCGACATCAAACCGCTAGAATCCTTGACTAAACTGACTTCGCTCGAACTTAACAACAATCAAATCAGCGACATCAAACCGCTAGAATCCTTGACTAAACTGACTTCGCTCGAACTCAACAACAATCAAATCAGCGACATCAAACCGCTAGAATCCTTGACTAACCTGACTCGGCTCCGTCTCAACAACAATCAAATCAGCGACATCAAACTTTTGCAATCCTTGACTAAACTGACTTCGCTCGAACTCAACAACAATCAAATCAGCGACATCAAACTCTTGCAATCCTTGACTAACCTGAATGGGCTCGAACTCAACAACAATCAAATCAGTGACATCAAACCGCTAGAATCCTTGACTAAGCTGAATGTACTCACGCTCGACAACAATCAAATCAGCGACATCAAACCGCTAGAATCTTTGACTCACCTGACTTGGCTCTGGCTCAATAACAATCAAATCAGCGACATCAAACCGCTAGAATCCTTGACTAAACTGACTTGGCTCGGCCTCAGCGGAAATCCGATCGCTCCCAAAACTTGCCCACTAAAGCCAGAGTCTATCTGTAAGTGGGAACCCTGAAATTAAATGCTCAAACTTTACTGTTGGGGAAATTAGAGGTACAAGATTATGACACTTATAGTTGCACACAAACACATGAAGTTACCAAAGTCGATCGCACTTACTTGTTGTGTGCTTCTAGCATTATCTGCAAATGGAGTGTCGGCGAAAGCAGCAGAAGTGCGATCGGGAAACAAAACATTTGCTCAATGGTGTCGCGAAAAAGATTCTTTGAGTCCAGAAGCTAAACATACTGTTGATATGCTGTTAAAAATAGCAGGAACTACTGAGTGCGATGAGGGCGCTCGCCAACTTTCTAGTATCACAGGAATTAGCTTTACGAAGCAAGGAATCAGCGACCTCAAACCGCTAGCATCCTTAACTAACCTGAACGTTCTCCGGCTCATCAACTGTTCTATCAGCGACATCAAACCGCTAGCATCCTTGACTAACCTGACTTTGCTCAACCTCAGCAGCAATCAGATCGTTGACATCAAACCGCTAGCATCCTTGGTTAACCTGAAAGTGCTCAACATCGGGAACAATCAGATCCGCGACATCAAACCCCTAGCATCCTTGACTAACCTGACTGGCATCGTCCTCATCGAAAATCAGATCGATGACATCAAACCGCTAGCATCCTTGACTAACCTGAAAGAGCTTTTCCTCCGCAGCAATCAGATTGACGACATCAAGCCACTAGCATCTTTGACTAACCTGGCTAAGATTGATCTCAGCAGCAATCAAATTAGTGACATCAAACCGCTAGCATCTTTGATGCAACTGACTTTTATCGAGCTCAGTAGCAATCAGATTAGTGACATCAAATCACTAGCATCCTTGACTAACCTGGAAGGAATTAACCTCAGCTCCAATCAAATCGTTGATATCAAACCGCTAGCATCCTTGACTAACCTGGAAGGGCTATCACTTAACAAGAATGAGATCGCTGATCTCAAACCGGTAGAATTCTTGACTAAACTGGAGATTCTCTGGCTCAACAACAATCAAATCGTTGATATCAAACCGCTAGCATCCTTGACTAAGCTGACTTTGCTCTCACTCGAAAACAATCAAATTGGCGACATCGAACCGCTAGCATCTTTCACTAAACTGACTGAACTCTACCTCAGCGGAAATCCGATCGCTCCGAAAACTTGCCCACTCAAGCCAGAGTCTATCTGTCAGTGGGAACCACAAACTGAACCCTAAAAATTTAGTAGAATTACACCCGATCGCACTTAAATACTTACGTTACGATTGAAGGCGCCTTTTATATTACTATGCAACTCCAAAGCCTGTATGTTCCCGTGCATAAGTTGGCTGAAGTCCTAGCACAATATCCTCTTTGGGTACTCCCATTTCTACCAATTCCTCAGCAATCTGCCTGTCAGTTTGATTTCGCTGAATCCAGATTTTGCCATTTTTAATATCCAAATGAAACACACAGTTATACACGCGGCGGTGTCCGTCCCATCCTAAATCGACGGCTAGATAGCGATCTTTTTCTTTATCAAAAATTGTTTCTACCTCAATTTCTCCGTTAATTGGTGCTATCTTGCTATCTTCAATGAGGAGTTTTTGAATGCACTGACGGTAATGCTCTAGTCGATCCATTTGACTATTGCCTCCTGAACAGGGTTATACACAATAAGCTTGACTTGGTGTTGTCGAACCGACGCTTGAGGTAACTCCCGACTGAAAAAAGATTCGTAAGTCGCGATGGGAACTGCCAAATATAAAGTGCGATCTGGTTCGAGCTTTTCTAAGACTAAACGGTAATTTAAAAATTGTCCCAACGCAGTATGAAAATCAGAGAGAGCTGAAGCGCTTAAAAAACTCTTGACTTCTACTGCAATTTTTTTTCCTGATTTTTCCGCACCGATGAGTCGTTCAGCTCCCAAATCGATTTCGACTCTCTCATTCTCTGCAAATTCTAGCCTGAGAGGATCGTGAGTAACCACCCACTCAGATTTTTCAAGACCTCGCTTCACAGCATTATGAAATAGATCCTTAGCTGACACTGGTTATACCTCACCTCTAAACCTATTTTAACTGATTGGAGTCAACTTGTAGGGTGGGTCAGTGAAAAACGCCTGAAGTATTGAAAAAATAACGCCAACTGACGCACCCTACAGTTTGTATAAGAGCGCGATCGCCCGTTAGCGAAAGCGTTGCGATCCGAAGGAAAGCCCGCCCCTACGGGGGCTACGCCAACGAAGAGGATCGCACACCAACATCCTCCTACAAATCAGCAGCGTGCTGCTTCAATTCATCCAAAGAAACGTATTCCAAAGTCAAGGCGTGAGTCGCGGCCAAAACCACAGGCGGCGCAACTCCTGCATCCATTGCTTCCTTCCACCGAGAAGCGCACAAACACCAGCAATCCCCAGGCTTCAAACCGGGAAAGTTAAATTCGGGAACCGGAGTGCTCAAATCATTTCCATTCGACTTGGTGAATTGCAAAAACTCTTCTGTCAGTTGAGCACAAACAGTGTGAGCCCCAAAGTCGCCACCACCTGTATTGCATTTGCCGTCCCGATAATATCCTGTCATTGGCGAAGTGCAGCAAGTCTCTAACTTTCCGCCCAGCACATTTGTAGCTTCCGTCACCATCGCAACTCCTGAGTAAAACTCTTCAATCTAATTTTACACAAATCGTTGTTTATATATTTTTTTCCATGACAAAGTTGATGAATTTTTGTCCTCTGCGTTCTACTTCTTGTTTTGTAATCACAATAAATCCCTGGCTTTCAAAAAAAGGTCGAGCTGTAATGCTGGCTTCGGTAAATAACTTGTTAATTCCTAAGTCTTTGGCTTTTGACTCAATTTGTTTTAAAATTAGCCTGCCGACGCCTTGCCTTTGAAAATCTTGATGACAGTAAAAGCGATCGATATGGCCGCTTGCTTCTAATTCCCCAAAACCTGCAATTTTATCACCTTCTTCTGCTACGAAAGTAAATTTAATGCTTAAACTTTTAGTCCAACGTTCGATATCGATATCTGCTGGAGCCCAAGCATCTACTTGTGCTTTTGTATAATCGCGGATGTTTACTTCGTGTACCGTGTCGTAAAACAGTTTTACAATTTGTTGGGTATCACCGATTTCGTAGGTTCGTACTCTCATAAATTATCTCACTGCGATCGCTTCTTTAATATTAATTTGGGATTGTTAACCGCTTCGGAACGCCGATGGATGTTGGCTTTTACCATTTTGTCTCATTTCTTGCAGGGCGATCGGCAAAAAATTTCTCTCCCACCCCTTGACAAACTCTCTTACTCTGTGTTGTAGTAAATATAACGATTGTTCGATATAAATATCGACCCGTTCACCGACAGCAAAAAATCAATTGTGTAGTCGCTTATACTATATCGACCGTTCGATATAGGATTATCGAACCAATAAATTTTAGACTTTAGGTAATCTAAAATCTAAAATCTATTCACCCATGCCAAAAATAGTTGACCGCGATCGATACCGTAAAGAACTACTAAACAAATGCTTTGACATATTTGCCGAAAAAGGTTACTCATCAGTAACTATGCGGGAAATTGGGTCAGAAATCGGAGTTTCTACAGGAACCCTTTATCACTACTTCCCGAGTAAAGAAAGTTTGTTCGAGCAGTTAATTGAATACTTGAGCTATGAAGATACAAAAGAAGAAGCAATTTCCGAACTGGGAAATCCGCCAACTTTAGCAGAAAAACTTGAAAAACTGATGGATTACTTCAGCAAAAATGAAGATTACATCCTGAAAAGTCTGTTAATGATATTTGAGTTTTGCCAACAAAAAACTCGTCAAGAGATTGAGAGCAATCAAGCACTTCAGGAATCGGGAAAGCGTTACGAAGAGGCACTCAGTTGCTACTTAGGTATCTCCGATCCAGCAATCGCTAGATTTATTATCTGTTATGGTGACGGTTTGCTGGTAAGAAGGTTTTATCAAGGTGAAAGAATATCTGTTGCAGAACAATGGACTTTATTAAAAGAGATGTTGCTCGCTTATTTAGACAAAAATAGCTGCAAGTAGAGGACAAGTATGAATTTTCAATCTTGGATAGAACCTAAAAATAGATTAGTAATCGGAATGGCAATTGCTGCCAGCATCATTACCAGCGGTACAGCTTTTTACGGGATTTCTCAGTTTGCACCGTTGGCTAAAAATACGGAACCTTTGCCAGCAGAAATACCACCACCGAGGAAAATAACGGCATTAGGAAGATTGGAACCGCAAGGAGAAGTGGTTCGCTTGGGAGTATCGCAAACTTTAGATGGCGATCGCATTTCCCAGCTTTTAGTCAAAGAGGGCGATCGAGTCAAAGCAGGACAACTAATCGCGATTTTGGATGCGCGCGATCGGCTGCAATCTGTTTTAGATGAAACTCAAGAAAAAGTCAAAGTTGCTCAAGCCCGTTTAGCACAAGTAAAAGCTGGTGCAAAGTCGGGAGAACTTGCAGCACAATCTGCCACAATTGGCAAGCTAGAAGCGGAACTGCAAGGCAACAAAACTGCACAACAAGCAACAGTCGATCGCCTGCAAGCACAATGGCAAGGCGACAGAATCGCACAGCAGGCAACTATCAGCCGAATCACGGCTCAGTGGCAAGGGGAGAGGAAAGCACAACAGGCAACAATTAGCCGCATAGCGGCACAATGGCAAGGAGAAAAAACAGCACAAATAGCAGCGATCGACAAATTGCAAGCCGAGTTTAATAATGCTAAAACTGAAGATTCCCGACATCAGCAACTCGCGGGTGAAGGTGCAATTTCTCAATCCGTAAGAGATACTAAGCGGCTGGCATTAGAAACAAGTCGCCAGCAAATTAAAGAAGCACAAGCTAATCTCAGCCGAATCAATAATACGGCAAAGCAGCAACTTGAAGAAGCAGAAGCAAACCTGGATCGAATTAACAATACAGCCAAACAGCAAATTAACGAAGCAGAAGCAAACCTAACTCGCATTAACAGTACATCAATCCAGCAGCTTAACGAAGCTCAAGCAACACTCAAACGCATTCAAGAAACTGGCATCGAACAACTAGAAGAAGCGAAATCAACTCTTGACAAAATAGCCGAAGTGCGCCCCGTGGACGTACAAGCAGCCGAAGCTGAGATCGAAAGTGCGATCGCCCAAGTGAAGCGCGCCCAAACCGAGTTAAATCAAGCTTCCATCCGCGCGCCCAATGCTGGAAAAATCCTGAAAATTCATACTCGTGCTGGGGAAAAAATCAGCGATGACGGCATTACAGACTTAGGAAAAACTGACCAAATGGTAGTCGTTGCAGAAATTTATCAAACCGACATCAGCAAAATTAAGCTAGGACAAAAAGCAGCGGTGATCGGCCAAGCATTCTCAGGAGAGTTGCAGGGAACTGTCAAAGAGATTGCGTTAAAAGTAAGTAAACAAAATGTGTTTAGTAACCAACCGGGAGAAAACTTGGACAGCCGAGTAGTGGAAGTAAAAATTCACCTGAATCCTGAAGCTAGCAAACAAGTTGCGGGATTGACCAATTTGCAGGTACAAGTAGCAATTAAACAAAACTAAAGTCTTTACTAAAAACCTTGGAGGATTGAAAGTTATGGTAGAATTTGGCCCCGATCCGAACCGACCTTATCCGATGGCAGACCAGCGCAGGGTTTGCTTTATCAAAAACTTCATAAAATCCCCCAATATTATCGTCGGCGATTACTCATATTATGACGATCCAATCGAGCCAGAAAACTTTGAAAAAAATGTACTTTACAATTACGGAAGTGACAAATTAATTATTGGTAAATTTTGTGCGATCGCCACTAACGTCAAATTCATTATGAGCGGTGCAAATCACAAATTAGACGGCATTTCTACCTATCCTTTTCCCGTCTTTGGGAATGGTTGGGAAACAGCCATGAATCTATTAATCGAACTGCCAAGTAAAGGCGATACTGCGATCGGTAATGACGTTTGGATCGGCTATGAATCGGTGATTATGCCAGGAGTCAAAATCGGCGACGGTGCAATCGTTGCCGCCAAAGCAGTTGTAGTAAAAGATGTTCCCGCTTACACCGTTGTCGGTGGAAACCCCGCACGTTCAATCAAACAGCGTTTCAGCGATGCTGAAGTTGCACAACTATTAGAAATTCGGTGGTGGGATTGGGAAATTGACAAGATTTCTCGCAACATTAACTTAATTATGCAATCTGATATTAAAGCGCTCAGTAATGCTGAGTAAACTCGCAAATATAGCGATTTAAAATTAACAACCTGGAGGTTTTCCAATGCTTCAACTTGCATACTTAGTTCTCTGTATTCTGGGCACTGCTTTACCGTATTCCCAGTTTGTCCCGTTTCTGTTAGAAAAAGGGTTGAATATTAACGCTTTCTTCGGACAATTGTTTGCAAATCAAATTTCCGGCTTTTTTGGCATGGATGTAATCGTCTCTTCCGTGGTTTTTTGGTTTTTTGTATTTAGCGAAGGTTCGCGTCTGAGAATGAAAAACTTGGGGATTTATATTGCCACTAACTTACTGGTTGGTGTTTCCCTGGGTTTGCCTTTATTTCTTCTAATGCGGCAACGCAAACTTGAAGAAACAGCTTTAAATAACCAACAATAAATTCCCAATTCACAATTCCCATTTCCCAATTCCCAAAACTTATGTTTCGCAAAACACCCCTTGCGTGGTTGCAAGTAACTAGAGAAAAAACCCGCCTCGCTGTTGCTATAGCAGGAATTGCCTTTGCAGATATTCTGATTTTTGTGCAACTGGGATTTCAAGATGCACTATTCGATTCTGCCGTTAAGCCGCACCTAAGTTTACAGACAGATTTAGTTTTAATCAATCCTCAATTTGAAACTTTTGCTGCGGTAAAAGATTTTAACCGAGAGCGACTTTACCAAGCACAAGGAGTAGAAGGAGTAAAATCCGTTACTTCCTTATATATTGGTATGGGACAGTGGCGAAATCCCACAACCCGCACTACTCGATCGATTTTAATTTTTGGAATCGACCCCGGCAACATAACATTTAATTTGCCTGATGTCAATCAAAAATTACCTCAAATTCAAATGTTTAATCATGTGTTGTTTGACCAATCTTCTCGACCTGAATACGGCGAGATTGCCAATATTTTTCACAAACAATCTACCCTCGAAACAGAACTCAATAAACGCAATATTCAAGTAGGAGGAGTCTTTACTCTCGGTACTTCCTTCGTGGCTGACGGCAATGTCATTGCCAGCGATTCTACCTTCATGAACTTATTTCCCGATCGCACACCCGATCAAGTTGATGTCGGCTTAATCAACCTACAACCCGATGCCGATGTCAAAAAAACCCAGTCAATGCTCAAAGCTATATTGCCCGATGATGTCAAAGTTTTAACCCTAGCAGAATTTGCAGAAATTGAAAAAGCTTATTGGGCAAATGCTACTCCGATCGGCTTTATTTTCGGATTCGGTACAATTATCGGATTCGTTGTTGGTCTGATTATTGTTTACCAAATTCTTTACTCTGACGTTTCCGATCACCTAGCGGAATATGCGACTTTAAAAGCAATGGGATATAGCGATCGCTATTTAGTCGGAGTTTTAATTCAGGAAGCTCTGCTATTAGCTGTATTAGGTTTTATGCCGGGAATTGTTTTAGCCAACGGACTGTATTCGCTAGCACAATCTGCCACTTTACTGCCAATTTCTATGACCACAAATCGAGCGGTTGTAGTGTTAAGTTTGACGATCGTGATGTGTACTGGTTCCGGCGCCCTCGCCCTCCGCAAACTCCAATCAGCCGACCCCGCAGACATATTCTAATCTGCGTTCATCAGCGTCAATCTGCCTGCATCGGTCGGTCAAACTGATATTTTTAAGAACAGGCAAGATGCCTGTTCCACACAACTGATATTTTTAAGAACAGGCAAGATGCCTGTTCCACACAACTGATATTTTTAAGAACAGGCAAGATGCCTGTTCCACACAACTGATATTTTCTTGTGGGGTGGGCTTCTAGCCCGCCCATAAAAAGCTTCTTGATAATATAGCAATCCTAAGTGATTTTCTAGATATGTAAAATCTGAAAGTCTTGCTATATAAGAAGTCTAGGAAGACAAGAAGGCGTGGTGTTGTGAGACTCAGATCGGATTGCTATAGTGCAATATGTCATGTCAAAAAAAACTCCCGAAAATCACCATGCAAACCCTAAATTTTCCCGCTAACCCAACTACCGCAACCGAACCAGTAATTTCAGTCCAAAACCTCAACCATTACTTCGGTCAAGGCTCTCTCAAAAAACAAGCCTTATTTGACATAAATCTCGACATTAACCCCGGAGAAATAGTCATTATGACGGGGCCCTCTGGTTCCGGCAAAACAACTTTATTGACAATGTTAGGCGGGCTGCGTTCTGCTCAAGAAGGCAGTCTCAAAATTCTTGGGCAAGAAATACACGGAGCTAGCAAAACTCAGTTAACTAAACTCAGAAAGCAAATTGGCTATATTTTTCAAGCACATAACTTGATGACATTCTTGACAGCCAAGCAAAACGTGCGAATGTCTTTGGAACTGCACAAAGAAATGCTAAATCAGAATATGGATGCTTTGTCAATAGCAATGTTAGAAGCAGTTGGTTTGGGAGAGCGGGCTAATTATTACCCCGAAAATTTGTCGGGAGGGCAAAAACAAAGAGTTGCGATCGCCCGCGCGTTAGTTAGCCGCCCTAAAATAGTTTTAGCGGACGAACCAACCGCCGCTTTAGACAAAAAATCCGGGCGAGATGTCGTAGAAATTATGCAAAAACTAGCAAAAGAACAGGGTTGCACGATTTTGCTAGTCACGCACGACAACCGCATTCTCGATATTGCCGATCGAATTATCTACATGGAAGACGGCCGTTTGGCAACAAATCCGCGTCTGGTAATTAGTCCTTAGTCACTTTATTTGCCGGGCCCACAGCCTCCATCGCAGCTTCAAGAGCTATCGATACATGAGTCCAATGAGTCCCCCCCTGACAAAAAGCCACGTAAGGCTCCCGCAGAGGCCCGTCAGCCGAAAACTCCGACGTACTCCCATCAATAAAAGTACCCCCAGCCATCACTAACTGACTTTCATACCCGTGCATCGGAGCAGGCACCGGATCTAAATAGGAACCGACGGGGGAATTTTGCTGAACAGCCCGACAAAAAGCAATTAACTTATCAGCAGAACCGAATTCGATCGCCTGAATCACATCTCGTCTTCTAGCCAAAGGCATAGGATTCACTCGATAACCCAACTTATAAAAAACATAAGCCGTCAAATGATTTCCCTTCATCGCCTCCCCCACAAAACCGGGAGCCATAAACAAACCCTGAAACAGCAACCGATTCAAATCAAAAGTTGCGCCGCCACTGCTGCCGATTCCCGGCGCCGTCAAGCGACAAGTTGCCGCCTCCACTAAATCAGCCCTCCCAGCGACGTAACCTCCAGCAGGGACGATCGTACCCCCCGGATTTTTGATTAAAGAACCAGCCATCAGATCCGCACCCACAGCAGTAGGTTCGCAATCATCAACAAACTCCCCGTAACAATTATCAACAAAGCAAATTGTGCTAGGATTCTGATGTTTGACTATGGCGACGATTTTTTCAATCTCAGAAATAGACAAACTCGACCGCCAAGAATAGCCGCAAGAGCGCTGGATAAAAACCAGGCGAGTCTTTGCTGAAATAGTAGAGCTCAATGCCTGCCAATCCAAACTTCCTTCGCGAGTTAGAGGCAACTCACGGTAACTAATGCCAAACTCAACAAGTGAACCTTGACCTTGCCCCCGCAAGCCGATCACTTCTTCTAAAGTATCGTAGGGAGAACCAGCCACTGCCAACATTTCGTCACCAGGACGCAGGATGCCAAAAAGAGCACAGGCGATCGCGTGAGTACCCGAAACAAACTGTACCCGGACAGCCGCGGCCTGGGCCCCTACCACTTCGGCAAATAACCCGTCCAAAGTCTCCCGACCCAAATCATCGTGGCCGTAACCCGTAACCCCTGCAAAATGGTGGACTCCAACCCGGTGGCTGCGAAAAGCTTTTAAGACTCGTTGAAGATTTTGCTTGACTGTAGTGTCAATACCAGAAAAAATCTGAAAGAGTGCCTGTTCTGCTTCCTGTAGCCGTGAAACGCTATTCATCTATACCTCGCTCACCCTTTGCGTGCGCGCTGTCCATTATGGCGTAGATGCGGCCCCTAGTTTGTAAACATAATATATTCATGACGATTGCAACTTCCAAAAAAACTTCTCCTGATTGGCCTGTCGTAGGCTTTATGGCCTTTCTGCACATCGGTGCTTTATTTGCTTTGCTGCCGGGTAATTTTAGCTGGTCTGCTGTCGGGCTAGCAGTATTCCTGCATTGGGTAACAGGTGGTTTAGGAATTACTCTCGGATTTCACCGCCTCGTCACCCACCGTAGTTTTCAAACACCGAAATGGCTAGAGTATTTTCTAGTTATTTGCGGTACCCTTTCCTGTGAAGGTGGTCCGATCGACTGGGTAGGAATGCACCGGTTACACCACATACATTCCGACACCGAAACAGATCCCCACGATTCCAATCAAGGCTTCTGGTGGAGCCACATGGGCTGGATGCTCTCGGATCTCCCGATCAGAGTGGAAATCCCCCGCTTTACTAAAGACATCGGCGACGACCCAGTATACAAGTTTCTCCAAGCATATTTTATCCCCATCCAAGTTGTCTTCGGTGTGTTGCTTTATTTATTAGGCGGCTGGTCTTTCGTGGTTTGGGGTGTGTTTCTGCGGATCGTGGTGGTGTTCCACTGCACTTGGCTGGTTAACAGCGCTACCCACAAATTCGGCTACCGCACCTACGAGTCGGGCGATCGATCGACCAACTGCTGGTGGGTGGCTCTGCTTACCTACGGCGAAGGCTGGCACAACAACCACCACGCCTTTCAATACTCGGCTCGCCACGGTCTCCAATGGTGGGAAATCGACTTCACCTGGATGACAATTCAATTGCTGCAATCGCTGGGTTTGGCAACCAAAGTGAAATTAGCCGAAAAATAGCCATCGGCAATTAGTCATTGGTTGTAGGTCATCAGTTCTGGACTAATGGCTGGTGACCAATGCCTCATCCTGTTTTTGCGATGGTAGAGGTTGGGTTGAACAGAGATCGACTCCCCTGGTGCGATCGACCCAACCAAAACCAGAATCAGTTATAATATAATTGGGAACAAAAAAATTTGTTTGGCAGCCAAATTTTTTATTTTCAGAATACAACCGTAAATTTTTTTCAATCCTAATCCCAAATCTATCATTGATTCTTTATTAGTTTGGGCAAGAGTGCAGCAAAAAAGTTCACTGCTCAATCCAAACTATTATGCGTGAATCTAGCTCGGCATCTCATCAGAAATCAAAAAGAGAATGACAATTGCAACGCAAGAAAAACTCCAATACAATTGGAAGCACGTTATTAGTTTAGCAGGACTTCATATCGGCGCTTTGTTCGCACTGCTACCCAGTAACTTCAATTGGACAGCAGTTGGTTTAACAGTATTCATGCACTGGATAACCGGCGGTTTGGGAATAACTCTCGGATGGCATCGTATGCTCACCCACCGCAGTTTTCAGACACCAAAATTCGTAGAATATTTTCTAGCATTTTGCGGAGCCCTTGCCTGTCAAGGAGGAATAATTGATTGGGTTGGGCTGCACCGATTGCACCACACCAACTCTGACCAAAATGCGCTCGACCCTCACAATGCCCAAAAGGGTTTTTGGTGGAGTCACATCGGCTGGATGCTATATAAAGGTCCAGCTCACGCTGAAATTGCCCGCTGCACAAAAGACATTTCGAGCGATCCATTTTACCAATTTTTGCAAAACTACTTTCTCCCGATGCAAATCGTCTTTGGCGTCTTGCTTTACTTAGCAGCAGGCTGGCCGTTTGTAGTGTGGGTAATTTTTGTACGCTTAGTTTTGGTGTATCACTGCACCTGGTTTGTTAACAGCGCCACTCACAAATTTGGCTACCGCACCTACGAAACAAACGATAGTTCTACTAACTGTTGGTGGGTGGCTGTCCTGACTTACGGCGAAGGCTGGCACAACAACCACCATGCTTATCAATACTCCGCTCGTCACGGGATGGAAAAGTGGGAAATTGACTTCACTTGGATGACAATTCAAGTCTTGGAAGCACTAGGTTTGGCTACTAAGGTGAAATTACCTGCCAAGTAGCAGCATGGGGCATGGGGCATGGGGCATGGGGCATGGGGCATGGGGCATTGGGCATGGGGCATTGGGCATGGGGCATGGGGCATGGGGCATTGGGCATTGGGCATTGGTAACAACTCACAAATAACCAACTGTCAACTGCCCACTGTCAACTGCCCACTGTCAACTGCCAACTGCCCACTGCCAACTGCCAACTGCCCACTGCCTAATGAGTCCGTTTTTGCTCGCCCCGGCCGCGCAAATATTCCGCTAAAAACGCCAATCCTCCCGAACCTACTATCAACAGCACGCTGAGAGCATTAATATCCGGTTTTACCCCAGTCCGAATCCGGCTAAAAATTTCCATCGGCAGAGTTGTAGTCCCGCTACCTGCGGTAAAACTCGCAATCAAAAAATCGTCCATGCTGAGGACAAAAGACAGCAGACAACCCGAAACAATTCCGGGTATTAATTGAGGGAGCAAAACCTGAATAAAAGCTTCAACAGGCGTTGCACCCAAATCCAAGGCAGCCTCTTCTAAATACGGGTTTAAATCTGCCAATCTAGTAGAAACAGCTAGGGCGATGTAAGCCAGACAAAACACAATGTGAGCGGCGACAATTGTCCACAAACTCAGAGGAATAGCCAGCGCCGCTAAAAATACCAGAGTAGCAACTGCGGTCGCAATATCTGGAATAATAATCGGCAAGTAGGAGACTCCCTGATATAAACTCTTGCCTGGAAAGCGGTAGCGGGCTAAACCAACGGCCATCAAAGTGCCAAGTACAGCCGAGATTGCAACTGCACAAACAGCCACTGTTAAACTGTTTCTCAGGGCAATTAAAATCCGCGTATCGCTAAATAATTTAACGTACCAATCTAAAGTAAATCCTTCCCAACCGGCGCTAAAACGCGATTTGTTAAAGCTGTAAAATGTGAGTACCAGGATAGGCAGGTACATATAAAAAAACATCAAAACGGCAAATATTACCTGCCAAGAAACCTTAAATTTAGGTTTTAAGTACATATCGGCTTGTATTTCCTCCTGTGGATTGTCGGCGGTATTTTCCATTTCTCGGTAATCGGTAATTAGTAATTAGTAATTGGAACAGTCACCAGTCAACAGTCAACAGTCAACTAACTTAGATTGCATTACGATCGCCATATTTGAGCAAAAGGGCAATTCCGATACTCACTACAAAGATTAATACCATACTCAAAGCCGAACCCAGACCCCAATTTTGAGTCGCCCCCAAAAACTGATTGTAAATTAAACGAGCCGCGGTCATGCTCGAAGCTCCACCGAGCAACTCTGGATCGACAAAATCGCCCAAACAGCTAATAAATACTAGCAAAGAACCCGCAGCAATTCCCGGCATCGTCTGAGGTACTGTCACTTTCCAGAAAGTTTCCACTGGGTTCGCACCCAAATCCTGAGATGCTTCTAGCAACCTGCGGTCTAACTTTTCCAAAGAAGCGTAGAGAATTGTCACGATATAAGGCAAATAACTGTAAGCCATGCCGATTAGAACGGCGGAACTTTGATTGAGCAATTCCAGAGGAGGAATGCCTACAAGTGCCAGCAGCGAGTTGAGAACCCCCGTAGGACGCAGAATTGTAATCCAAGCATACGATCGCAACAGTGAAGAAGTCCACAGCGGCAACACAAAGCCTAACAAAGTTAAATTCCGCCACTTTTTCGAGACATTGAGGGCGATCCAGTAAGCCACTGGAAATCCCAGCAGCAAACACAGAATAGTAGTCCCCGTTGCGAAAAAGAGCGATCGACCCATCACCTGCAAATTCAGCGGCTCAAACACTCGCAGGTAATTGCCGATTCCCGAAGGATTCACCAAATCTCCCGGCTTAATATTCGGCACCAAACTAAGCTGAAAAATCACCAAAGTTGGTATTACTAATAATAACAGCAGGAACAAGCCAGAAGGGCCCAGCAATGCCAGTGGCCCAGCCCACGCAGACCACGGGGAAACAGTTTCAGCCTTCAAAGAAGAATTGGGAGGAATAGGAGGGGGAGTTCTAGTTGAAACAGCCATAAATAAATAGTGTTGAGTTTTGAGTTGTGATTGGTACGGGCGGGTTTCACCAACAACAATCTATGCGTAAAATAAACAATCTTCTAAACCCGCCCCCACCCCACGGTAAATCGAAATGTAATGTAGGGGCGGGTTCACCTACAATCATCGCCTAAAATAAACAATCTCATAAACCCGCCCCCACCCCACGGTAAATCGAAATGTACATGAAATTTCTGGCAAAAATAAGATTAGCCGCTGGTTAATTTAGTCCAATAGCGATCGTACACGTCTATAAATTTTCCTACCGGAGCAACACCTTCGCAATTTTTCAAAGTTGCCTCCGAAGGGAAAAGAATTTCATTTTCGCGGACTTCCGGCGTCAGCAAACTAAAAGCATCTTCCGAAGGAGTTGAGAAACTGAGCCGTTCTACTAAAGAAGCAGCGACATCCGCTTGCAGCATAAAGTTAATCCACTTATAAGCTGCTTCTGGATTGGGAGCACCTTTAGGAATTACTAAAGTGTCAGTCCACAGAGAAGAACCGCTTTTTGGCACAACATAGCGCAATTTGTCATTATCTGGAATTACCTCATTCGCATCAGAAGAATAACACATAGCTACCTTCAAATCCCCCGTCAGCATTTGCGGCCGCCAAGCATCAGTGGTAAAAGATGCGATCGCCGGTTTGAGTTCCACCAACTTTTCGTAAGCTTGTTTCACTTGCTCTTGGTTCGTAGAATTGAGAGAATAGCCCAACATCCGCAGCGCAGCACCCATCACTTCTCGAACATCATTTGCCAGCGTCATTCGCCTTGCTAACTCCTGTTTGTGCTGCCACAAATACTCCCAATCTTCAGGAGCTTCTTTGAGCTGTTCGCTGTTGTAAATTAAGCCTGTGGTTCCCCAACTCAAAGGGACGCTGTAGCGGTTTCCTGGGTCATATACGGGGTTTTGAAACTGTTTTTTTAGTCGATCGAGTCCGCCCAAAATCGAGTGGTCTAATGGGCTCAACAGCCCCAGTTCCGTCATCTGAATCACCATGTAGTCAGACGGGTAAATGATGCTGTAGGCCCGGCCACCGCCAGCTTGAACCCTAGCCAGCATCGCCTCATTGGAGTCAAATACGTCTGCAACCACGCGAATACCGGTTTTTTCGGCAAAGCGATCGAGCAAAGCTTTATCGGTATAGCCTGCCCAAGTATAGATGAAAAGTTGGTCGGCATTACCTTTGACGGGAGGAGCAGATTGTACGTCTGCAAGCCGCCAGCCGCAACTCGAAACAGCTAAACCGGAAATTGTCGCCGCCGAATTTTTTAGGAACTGACGGCGTGTAGAATTAGCCGGGAAAATCCTGGAAATTGGTAAGTTAGTCGGAGGCACAGTTCTATTTTGGATTTTAGATTTGGGATTTGGGAATTAGCTGATTTTAGATTTTCGAGCCAACGCAGATCAACGCAGATTAATACTGATGCTATGAGATGCTGGTTAGTTTTGTCCAGTAGCGATCGTAAACATCTGCAAATTTGCCTAGGGGTGCCACGCCTTCGCATTTTTTTAAAGTAGCCTCAGAAGGAAAAATAATTTTGTTTTTGCGAACTTCTGGAGTCAGCAAATTAAAAGCATCTTCTGAAGGAGTTGCAAAACCGAGTCGTTGGACTAGGGAAGCGGCAACATCGGCTTGCAGTAGGAAATTAATCCATTTGTAAGCTGCCTCTGGATTGGGTGCTCCCTTAGGAATTGCTAACGTGTCAGTCCACAGGGACGAGCCACTTTTCGGCACGACATACCGCAATTTGTGGTTGTTTGCAATTACTTCATTGGCATCAGAAGAATAGCACATTGCTACTTTTAACTCTCCTGTCAGGATTTGCGATCGCCAAGCATCAGTAGTAAAAGATGCGAGCGCCGATTTGAGCTCTTCTAATTTTTCATAGGCTTTTTTTACTTGTTGTTTGTTTGTAGAATTGAGAGAATAACCCAGCATCCGCAGCGCCGCGCCCATGACTTCTCTAACGTCGTTTAGCAGGGTCATTCGCCTTGCTAACTCTTGTTTGTGTTCCCACAAATAACTCCAATCTTCTGGAGCTTCTTTGAGCTGTTCGCTGTTGTAAATCAATCCTGTTGTCCCCCAACTCAAAGGCACGCTGTAGCGGTTTCCTGGGTCATATACAGGGTTTTGGAACTGTTTTTTGAGCCGATCGAGTCCGCCTAAAATCGAGCGATCTAATTGAGCCAGCAGCCCGATTTTTTTCATCTGCACCACCATGTAATCGGAGAGGTACATGATGCTGGCCCGGAAACCACCGACTTGAACTCTCGCCAGCATCTCTTCGTGGGAGCTACTAAACACGTCGGCCACGACGCGAATACCGGTTTTTTCGGCAAAGCGATCGAGCAAAGCTTTATCGGTATAGCCTGCCCAAGTATAGATGAAAAGTTGGTCGGCAGAACCTTGGACGGGAGGAGCAGATTGCACGTCTGCAAGCCGCCAGCCACAACTCGAAACAGCTAAACCGGAAATTGTCGCCGCCGAATTTTTTAGGAACTGACGGCGTGTAGAATTAGCCGGGAAAATCCTGGAAATTGGTAAGTTAGTCGGAGGCACAGTTCGATTTTAGATTTTAGATTTTAGATTTTAGATTTTGAGATTGAAGATTGAAGATTGGGGAATTGGGAATTGGGAATTGGGAATTGGGAATTGGGAATTGTCCTATGTTATTTGTTAGGAGAACGAACCACCAACAAATAACCAATGACTAATGACTAATACCAACTACCAACTGCCAACTGACTAATTCCGATCGGTCAAAGCGAGACAATCAGTAGTTCCCCAGTAAGCGTAAATCGGCGTGTGCGGATCTGGGAAAGACCCGCCGGTATTTGGCTGGCGCACTGTAATTTTATCGCCCGACGCCAACTCAACCACGTAATGAACGTGCGTGCCCATGTACATAGTATTTTTGAGTCGCCCCTCAAAACAGTTGACCGACACTTCCGGCTGGTAGAGATTCAAATATACTTTTTCCGGCCGGACGCTGACGACAACAGAGTCGCCTGTGACACCATTCCACATATCCGACTGCTGAACGATTATTTTCAGATTGGCTGATGTGCGAACTGTGATAGTCGATCGGTCGATCGATTCTACCGTACCCGCAAACAAATTCGTATCGCCAATAAAATCCGCCACAAAAGCCGTCTGCGGGCACTCATAAATTTCTTCAGGAGAGCCAATTTGCTCAATCCTGCCCTCGTGCATCACCGCAATCCGGTCAGACAGACTCATCGCCTCTTCTTGGTCGTGAGTCACCATCACAAAAGTCAAACCCAATTCTTGATGCAAATTCGACAGTTCCAACTGCATCTGCTTCCGCAACTTCAAATCCAGAGCACCCAGGGGCTCGTCCAACAGCAGAACCGCCGGTCGATTTACCAGAGCTCTCGCCAAAGCCACCCGCTGCTGCTGGCCGCCCGACATTTGACCGGGAAACCTGTTGGCGAAAGATTCCATTTTCACCAATTGCAAAACTTCCCGTACCCGTTCTTCAATTTCTGCTTTCCCCAGCTTTTTGATCCGCAATCCAAAAGCGATATTGTCCCAGACGTTCATGTGTCCGAACAAAGCATAGCTTTGAAACACAGTATTTACCGGGCGGCGGTAAGCTGGAGTGTTGGTCATCGACTGGCCGCGAATCATCAATTCGCCCGCCGAGGGAGTCTCGAACCCAGCGATTAAGCGCAGCGTCGTAGTCTTGCCGCAGCCACTGGGCCCGAGGATGCTAAAAAATTCTCCTTGGCGGATGTTGAGGTCAACTCCACGGACTGCGGTTTCGCCGTTAAATACCTTAAAGACCTTGCGGAGTTCAACGTCAAGCGCTGTATCCGTTGCTGTCGTACCTTGGTTGAGTGCTGTCTGAAACATATTCGCCCTTTCCTGGGGGTAATGCACGCCACTTAAATACAGTTTAAGTTTAGACTTTTCTGTATTTTAGGTGAGGAATGTTGGATGTAACAGGTTTTGGGATTTTTTCTTTAAATTCTATCCCAGAGTGCACCATTGTCAGCAACAGGCAAGATGCCTGTTCCACAAAGAGTAAATTTTATTGTGGAACAGGCATCTTGCCTGTTCATAAAAGCCTTATTGAGAATGGTGCAACATCGAGGAGCGACCGGCCATCTATTTATTCTCAGGACTTGGCGTGGGAGAGGGTTTTTGCGGTTTCTCTGTTTTGGGTGCTTCTGCTTTTTTCCATTCTGACAAAGGTCGTTGGACGGCATTTTTAAAGTCAAAAGGCACTAGCAGCACGGGCAAATTTTGGGCGGAATTTTGAGGGGGCGCTTCCGGCGGATTGGCTTGAGCGTACAAGAAGCGGCCGCTAAAGTCTGTTTTGCCTAAAACTAGGCGGTGAGTTTCCTGGTTGTCCAGTTTTACTGTGACTGTAGCTTGGGGTTGGTCGAGACCGAATTCGGGCAGTTGAGCTGCAGTAATATTAATCGTGCGATCGCTCTTTCCTGTTGCCAGCCTGTCTAGCAAAAAATCCACCGATGCCTGACTTGCGTGTGCTTGCACTGGCAATTTCATTTCCCAGCTAGACTTGCCTCCTTTTGTAGCATAAACACGTTCAAAAGTCAATATTTTTTCAGGAGTTTTGACTGTAAAGAATTGTACGCGATCGGACTTAAAAGCAAAAATTTTCTGTTTTTCTTCCTTAGCGGCTTCCTGTTTCGGAGACACTTGCATCTCGAACAAAGCAACCAACCCAGTCATGCTAAGCGCGACGGCTATCAATACTAATGTATTTTTCTGCAATTTCATAATAACTGAGAATTGGGCATTGGGAATTGGGCATTGGGAATTGGGCATTGGGAATTGGGCATTGGGAATTGGGCATTGGGAATTGGGGAGTTTGTTATTAATAACAACTGACAACTGACAACTGACAACAGTCAACTGACAACTGCAAACTGTCAACTGACAACTGACAACTGTCAACTGTCAACTGTCAACTGTCAACTGACAACTGTCAACTGTCAACTAACTTATCTTCTCTTCCACCAAATAGCGCCACCAATTCCCAGTCCGAGTAAAGGCCACATTAGCCAAGCTAAAACCAGCAATCCTACTTGGATGGCCGTCATGTTAATGCGGCGGTTGGTAGCTTTTTTCGGACTGATAGAAAAGCTTTGCTGGTCTGGTTTACTCAACCAACTGACTGAATTGAGAAACACGTCGCTATTGAGTTGTTGGTCAAACCAACCGTTAGTCACAAATTGAGATGTGCCAATTACTACCATTCGCGATGTTTTTCTAGGAGTTGAAGGCGCAGAAGGAGTTGCCGTTGGGCTGGGAGATGCTGTGGGAGAGGTTGTGGGTGTTGGCGAACTTTCTGGAGATGCTGTGGGAGATGCTGTGGGAGATGCTGTGGGTGTTGGCGAAGTCGTGGGTAATGCTGGCGGCGTAGCTTCTTGCGAGACAATCACCGAATAGCTGATTGGGGAAGCTGTTGGTGAAGTTGTCGGCGACGGTGATGTTGTCGGTGATGGTGAATCTGTCGGTGATGGCGAAGTTGTCGGTGATGGTGAAGTTGTCGGTGATGGGGAAGTTGTCGGCGATGGCGAAGTTGTCGGTGATGGTGAAGTTGTCGGTGAGGGTGAAGTTGTTGGCGATGGTGAATCTGTCGGTGAGGGTGAAGTTGTTGGCGATGGTGAATCTGTCGGTGAGGGTGAAGTTGTTGGCGATGGTGAATCTATCGGCGATGGTGAATCTATCGGTGATGGCGATGTTGTCGGCGATGGGGAAGTTGTCGGCGATGCTTGGGGTGAAGGCGAGGGCGAAGTTGGTGTTGGTGAAGGGGAGGGCTTTAAGGGAGTGCTGTCAGTGGACGATCGAACTAAAGCTACACCTAATAATAGCGGTCCTTGTCGATCGGTCTTTTGATCAAACTCCAATTTCTTAGTCGTCAAATCGCTTTCGGCCCAACTTTCCTGACTCGTCCAAATCAGCGGTTTTTCCTCTATCCCTTCTACTGGCGAGGTTTCCAAAGCACGCGCAAACGGATAAAATGAAATACCGTTGCCAAAACTTTGAGTAATCGGATGTTCGCCGTAGCGCCTGACTGTAGGAACCGTGGGGCCCAGGCCAAATCTTTGACCAGTGCCCGAAGCATCGATGGCCAAACGGCTGTCTAGTTTGACGCCCCATTCTTGCAGCAATTTGTCCAATCCCGTATCAATTGCCGGGTCTACCATTAACAATAAACTGCCGCCGCGATCGAGATAAGCTTTTAGTGCTTTAATTTCTGTATCGGAAAACGGTTTGTCCGGCCCGGGAACGATTAAAGCATCTGCATCTTCTGGCACTTCTTTGCGTTCGGTCAAATTCAGCGTTTGGGCGTTGTAGTATTTATCTTTCAAAGCTTTTTCAGCTTGCTGAATTCCGCCTTGACCTTCCTGTAGCGGGCGGGCTCCTTTGCCTTGCAAAAAGTAAACTGTAGCAACGCGAGTGCTCAGGATTTCTTCTAAGCCATTGGTAAGTTTTATCTCTGAAAGACCTTGATTTGGGTCGCTACCAAAAGCAGTGCCACCTTTTTGCAGAACTTGTTTTTTGTCCCCGGATTGCAGGTAAACTTCTCCGATGCTGGTAATGCTAAATTCCCGCGCTTTTCCCGGTTGCGTCTGCGGGTCAACAAACTCGAATTGGAACTTTTCGCCTCCCTCGCGTTTGTAGCTTTGCAGCAATTCTTTAATTTGGGGGTTTTGGATGGGGTCAAATACCCAAACTTTGACTGTTTGTTGCAGGTTTCGCAGTATTTGTTGAGTCTGCGGGGCAAGGGTAAATTGTTGGCTTTCGGTTAAGTCGATGCGGACGGGATAGCGAACGGCTATGAAGTTAATTACTCCGAGAATCACAAAGACGGCCAGGGTAGCAATCAGGGCGTTGGTGCTGGCTTGAGTGGAACGCTGCCCCCAAAAGCTTTGTTCGTAACTCAAATATAGCAGCCAAAGTGCGATCGTCACTGCTCCGGCAATAACTAAACCGACTGTCAATGGTTCCCATACTCCGGATACAAGTGCTGCTGTTACCCCCGCTGCGATGAGGAGGGGGCCCAGCAAAAAAACGTATTTCCAATTTGTTTTGCTAATTTTCATAACGTAAATATTGAGGGAAAAATTTCCGGGTCGAGGATGTTATTCTATATCGCATTAGCCTGCAACCATGCTGTTAAATCTGACGGCTTGTTGAAATCGATCACGGCATCTCCTAGTTCTTCTAATTGCTCTACGCCTAATTGACGGATGCTGTTTTCAGTTTCCGGTTGTATTGTGCCTAAGCGCTTCACTAGCTGACGCAATATTAACGAGAGTTGAGCGGTTTTTGTAACCTGTTCTCTTGCTACATCTATGGCAATCTGCTGGTCTTGAATCCACAGTTCTTGCTTCTGCAATTCATTTAATTCTTCCTGATTGAAATTTTCCTCGCTGGCAATTTTAAAAGCTTTCTGAATTTCGGGAACTGCACTGAGTGTTTCTGGTACTGTCTCCAGAGTGCTGGCTTTTTCGAGAAAGTAAATCCATTGCTCTGCTGTTGTTGCTAATTCTGCTAATTCCTTGGTAAATTTTGGCAGTTCGATAAATACTAATTCTATTGCAGTATCTGGACACTCAAACTGTTGCTCTTTTTCTTGAAAAACAAACCGTGACAAAAATTCTGGCTGATTTTCAAACATTTCAAAGTCGGCAATTTTCAAGGAAATTACTGTTTTTAGTCTTTCGTAGCGTTCTTTTCCTGTTAATTGCTGGCTGTAGCTTTTGGCAGCGTTGTACAAAACTCTGTTCCCAAAGGAAGGCACGTTGATCAGTTGAATTTCAACTAGGGCGATTCTGCCGCCGTTAATTGTGGCTTTGACATCTAGGTGTGTGTCTTGGGTTGCGAGAGTTTGAGGTTCTGGTTGGGAGTCGATTATTTCTAAGTCTTCGATGACCGGCTGTGCTTCATAAAGGATGGCGTTTAAAAAATTAATCAGGATGTCTTTGCTGTCGCTGGAACCGAATATTTTTTTGAACGCAAAGTCGATTTTGGGATTGATAAATCTCATTATTTCAAGAAATTAGTGGAATAACTAACATTAATTGGGGATGGGGAATGGGGAATGGGGCATTGGGCAAACAGGGCATTGGGCATTGGTGGTGTGTCCTTTAATGTGCAATTCTCCAAATCTCCTACTTTCCCCATCTTTCCTCTTTATTCCCCGAAGCCTTCCCTGATGTTTTTAAGAACGCTGATATCGCAAGGCATCGATAGATTGGGCGGTCAGAAATACTCCTAAAATGATGTAACTGGCAAACATAATTAAACTGCTGGTATCGAAAACTCCCTTGACAAGATTGGTATAATTTGTTAGGAGCGACAAATGTCCTAATGCTGTTCCGAAGGCGCCACCGATAGCGACGGCGGCTGCATCGATCACCCAGAGAAATAATACTAGAGCGAAGGTGAGGATGGCTGATAAAATTGTGCTGTCGGTGAGGGAGGAAATAAACATTCCGAGGGATAATACTCCTGCTGCTAGTAAGATTAAGCCGGCGTGTCCTAGCAGAAGAACTCCGGGGGGTACGGGTGGGGTTGAGGAACTGAGGGCGATCGCCTCGCAGAACAGCAGGGGCAGCAACATGGTGGTATAAAATGTTAAAACTCCCAGGAGTTTGCCGGTAGCAACTGCCCAGTTTGTTAAGGGCGATGTGGCTAATAGTTCTAAGGTGCCGCGTTTGCGTTCTTCTGCGTAAAGTCCCATTGAGAGTGCAGGTAGTACGAACAAGGAAAGGGAACCCATGATTCGCAGAAAGAGTTGCAGGAATTCGTAAGCAACGTCGATGGGAGGTTCGGTAATTCCCATTTGGTCTCGCTGGCCGATTTGGGGAATTAACCCGTCGGGGGCTAGGAGGATGGCTATTAAAAAGTAGCCGGTGATTAGCCAAAAGACTGCTGCAATGGCATAGGCTAATGGCGATGCAAAATAGCTTTGTAGTTCTTTGCGGTAAATTGCGACAATATTACTAATCATTACTAACATTTAGGAATTGGGAATGGGTAATTGGGCATTGGTAAGTGGTTCATTCTGAGTCCCCTGCAGGTGGTGTTTGGCTGTCGTCGCTATCCTGTTTTTTTCTTTCTATTTGTCGCTTTTTGGTCATAGGCGACTGTTCGGGCCGAGAATCGCTACTCGGTTGTGGCTTTTTTTTAATTGGCCGATTTTTTACAACAGGTTGGGATTCTGGTTGAGAACGTTCGATCGACTTTGGCGCATCTAAAATCGGTTCGGGTTCTGGCTGAGAAAGTTCGATCGACTCTACTGTTTCTACAATAAGTAGATTTTCGACAACCGGTTCGGGTTGAGAAGGTTGGCTCGACTTTGGTGTTTCTGAAACTTCGAGATTTTCGACAACCGGTTCGGGTTGAGAAGGTTGGCTCGACTTTGGTGTTTCTGAAACTTCGAGATTTTCGACAATCGGTTCTGGTTGAGAAGGTTGGCTCGACTTTGGTGTTTCTGAAACTTCGAGATTTTCGACAACCGGTTCGGGTTGAGAAGGTTGGCTCGACTTTGGTGTTTCTGAAACTTCGAGATTTTCGGCAATCGGTTCGGGTTGAGAAGGTTTGCTCGACTCTACTGTTTCTACAATAAGTAGATTTTCGACAATCGGTTCTGGTTGAGAATGTTGGCTCGACTCTACTGTTTCGACAATAAGTAGATTTTCGACAACCGGTTCGGGTTGAGAATGCTCGATCGACTCTACTGTTTCTACAATAAGTAGATTTTCGACAATCGGTTCTGGTGGAGAATGCTCGATCGACTCTACTGTTTCTATAATGAGCTGATTTTCGACAATCGGTTCTGGTTGAGGATGTTCTAGCGACTCTATTGTTTCGACAATCAGCAGATTTTCGACAATCGGTTCTGGTTGAGAATGCTCGATCGACTGTATTGTTTCTAGAATGAGTAGATTTTCGACAACCGGTTCTGGTTGAGGATGTTCGATCGACTCTTGCCTTTCTACAGTTTCCAGAAAATCTGCCACTGGTTGCATTTCAGATTCTAAATCGCTTATTTCCTCCGGTGTTTCTGTAATTGGTTCGGATTCGGGTTGAGAATAGTCGATCGACTCTTGCCTTTGGACAATCGGTTCTGGTTCATTATGCTCGATCGACTCTACTGTTTGTGAAACTTCTAGATTTTCGACAATCGCTTCTGGTTGATGATGTTCGATCGACTCTGGTGTTTCGACAACTGGTTCTGGTTCTGGTTGAGAATGCTCGATCGACTCTGGTGTTTCTGGAATGAGCAGATTTTCGACTATCGGTTCTGGTTGAGGATGCTCGATCGACTCTACTGTTTCGACAACTGGTTCGGATTCTGGTTGATGATGCTCGATCGACTCTAAGGTTTCTGAAACTTCTAGATTTTCGACAATCGGTTCTGGTTCATGATGCTCGCTCGACTCTTGCCTTTCGACAACTGGTTCTGATTCTGGTTGAGAATAGTCGAGCGACTCTACGGTTTCTGAAACTTCTACATTTTCGACAATCGGTTCTGGTGGAGAAGGTTCTATCGGGAGTCTCTCACTTTTATAAAAAACATTTTTTACAAAAGTGAGCATCCTGCTTGCTTGTTTAGATATCTGTAGCGAGTAATATCCTCGGGTTTCTGTGACACCCAAACTGAGATGCTTCGCTTCACTCAAATCTACCGTTTCTGCAACTGGTTCTGATTCTGGTTGAGGATGTTCACTCAAATCTACGGTTTCTGCAACTGGTTCTAATTCGGGTTGAGGATGTTCACTCAAATCTACGGTTTCTGCAACTGATTCTAATTCGGGTTGAGGATGTTCAATCAACTCTGCGGTTTCTGCAACTGATTCTAATTCTGGTGGAGAAAGTTCTATCGGCTCTACGGTTTCTGCAACCGGTTCCGATGCGGAATGAGAATCATCAAGCAACTCTTCAGTTTCTGCAACTGGTTCCGATGCTGAATGAGAATCATAGAGAGACTCTGGTTTATTTGAAACGGGCAGATTGTCCGGGATGATCGTCGGTTGTGATTCCGATTGATGAGAATCCGCGATCGAGTTTTGAATTTCTGCCGCTTCTTGCAGATTTCGATCGACCTCCGGTTCGCTGTGAACCAGATTTTCTTCCGGTTTCTTTTCAGCCGCTGTCAGCCTTAAAAAGACATCTTCGAGAGTAGCGCGAGACCGGCGCATTTCGCACAGCCCAAATCCAGAGGCGACGATAGCTGTAGCAATTTCTCGTCCGGGTTCTCTTTCCGGTTCGCACAAGGCCCGCAGGCGGTAGCGATTCACTAAAAATTGCTGGCTTGGAATCAATTCGATCGATCGAACTCCCGGCAAATTTTCCAAAGAAGGCAACAGCAGACTGTTTACCAAATCCGCCTCGCCTTCAACTTCGAGTTCGTAACCCTCTCCGACAGCCAACTCTCCCATCAAATTTTCGGGAGTACCCGCAGCGACGATTTTACCGCGATTGATGATGGTGACGCGGTTGCAAGTCATGCTGACTTCCGGCAGAATGTGCGTGGAAAGGATGATTGTGTGCTGGCCGCCAAGACTTTTGATTAAATTGCGGACTTCGATGATTTGTCGGGGGTCGAGACCGACGGTTGGTTCGTCTAAGATAATGACCGGCGGGTCGTGGACGATCGCCTGCGCGATACCGACGCGCTGCCGAAATCCTTTAGAAAGCTTGCGGATTAAAACTTTGCGTTTATCCACCAGGCCGCAGCGTTCGATCGCGGAGGTAACTCGTCGCGCGCGATCGCCCGCAGGTACTTGCTTAATCCGGGCCACAAAAAACAGAAACCCTTCCACAGTCATTTCTGGATACAGCGGCGGGTTTTCCGGCAGATAGCCGATGCGCTGTCTGACTGCCATCGAGTTTTCGTGAACGTCGAGGCCGGCGATGCGGGCCGTACCGCTGGATGCCGGCAAATATCCCGACAAAATCCGCATGGTTGTGGTTTTACCGGCACCGTTGGGTCCCAAAAAACCCAGAATTTCTCCTGATTCGACCGAAAAAGACACGTCCGCGATCGCTGCGGTCGAACCGTAATTTTTGCTTAAGTCATCTACTTCAATCATTTGTCAGAAGTGACGCGATTTTAGGTTTGAGATTTTAGATTTACTTTGCCAACCACAGGCGGGACGCCTGTTCCACGAAGTGGAGAGTCCCGCCCGATCGGCGGGTTGATCGAATTTATGGCTCAAATGCTAATTTGATTTTGTTTCCCAGTGTAGTCTGGCAAGAACCAAATCTATCATAAGTGTCGATCGGACTTTGAAGCAAAATGCTAGGTAGTAGGGTGCCAAGCCCGGAAATGAGTAGCCGATGTACATCGAATCGCTACCAACCGACGCACCCTACCAGTAGAGTCCGTGCCTACCCGAACCCTCAACTAGCTGCCTTCGATGTTGTTAGGCGCTGTTTCTAGGTTGATATCGGCATTAAAAACAATCACAAATTGAGCCTTGGGGATTAACTGCCGGACGATCCGCAGATAGCCGTCAGCATCGGAATGCCTGAAAAAGTGGGCCACAGTGATTCGCTGCATATTGGGAAGCAGGCGAACAACCAACCACCTGTTAAGGCGCTGTTTGTAGGGCATAATTAAGTTTGTCTCCATTCAGTGTTGGAGCAAAAGCCAGTTCAATGCTTGTCTAGGGCGCGGACTGGCTTTTGACCTTTGTTAGACTTTGTGTCTATATCTAGGTTATGACACGAACTACATATAGTCAACTGAATAAATAGAATAAACTGAACTAAGTACGGGATAGATAATGACGCTGGGGCAAAAGCTAAGAGAAAGACGTGAAAGTCTAGGTTTGACTAGAATACAAGTGGCAAGAGCGTGTAATGTGGTGGAATCCACAGTTATCAACTGGGAAACCGACAGACACGTCCCCAAGCTATACCCAGCACAGATGAAAGCCCTGTGCGACTTATTGAAATTCTCGATCGAAGATTTAGTCGTGTAGCTTCGGGAGTTAAAATAAAGTAGGTTGGACAATCGCGCTTTTTTGCAGAGAGGGCGATCGCTTTCTATTTAGATTACTGCTGAAATTGAGCCAGCAACCAAGCCCCTACCTGTGCTTGATCTTCAGTGCGACTCCGCCGCAAAGCCTCTTCCAACACAGCAATAGTTAATCCCGGCAAAACTTCCGATCGCACAAGCCGCCGACTGCCATTATCAGCAATAATAGCAAAGGCAATAATTTGAGATTTCTGCACGTCTACTACCCAATATTCAGCGACTTTTAACTCTTCGTAAAGCAACCGTTTTTCACCAATATCATCAGCCAAAGTTGAGTCCGCAACCTCTATCACTAAATCTGGCGGTGGGGTAACATCAAGACTTGCGATCGAACTTCCCCTCGGTGCTAATTGCGCTCTTTCTCCAATATAATATGATACATCCGGTTGACACTCTCGCACTCCAGTTTTCCGGTAGCTACAGTTATCCAATCCGTTAAGAGAAATACCTTTGATAGTACAAAATAGATTAATTGCGAAAAGTGCGATCGCATTATCTCGTGAATGATCAGGCCCTACTGACATAGTTTCAATCCTCATTTGTCCATTGCGGTAATAGCATTTTGCTTTACTGTAAGCTGGGTCATCTGCCATCGCGATGAACTCTTCCCAGGTTGCTACCACCCAGATATCAGTTGGCAATTTAGTCTTTAGTCCACTCATTTTTTTATCCCAAATATCTCGATCGTATAACACCACTCAATCAAACGCAAACCCTGTTCTCTCTACTCTTCCTCTGCGCCCTCTGCGCCCTCTGCGGTTAAATAAAAAAAATCTCAACTCCTTTTCCAAATCTTAATTTCCCCCAACCAACCCGCACTAACAATAGTCTTCCCATCGCTGCTAATAGCCACAGCACTAACATAGCCAGAATGCCCGCTCAAATTACCTCTCAAATCCCCCGATCGCACATCCCAAAGTCTCACACTCTTATCCCAACTCCCAGTAACCAGCGTAGTGCCATCCCGACTAAAAGCCACCGACCAAACCCCGTCAGTATGCCCGCTTAAACGCCGAATTAACTGCCCGTTTCCGGCATTCCACAACCCAACAGTGCCATTGCTGTTTCCCGCCGCTAAACTTTTGCCGTCGGGAGTAAAAGCTAGCGACAAAACAGCCAAGTTTTTGCCGCCAATCGTGCGAATTGCTTGACCGCTAGCTAAATTCCACAACCTAATTGAACCATCTTTGCTGCCGCTAGCTAAAGTTTTGTTGTCGGGACTAATTGCAACAGCATTCACCAACCCAGAATGCCCGGTCAAAGTCCGCAGCAATTCCCCCGTTTTCGGGTTCCAAATCTTAATCGTTTTGTCCCAACTACCGCTGGCTACAAATTGACCATCAGGACTAACGGCAACGCTCGAAACAGCATTGGAATGCCCGCTCAAAGTGCGTACAACCGCGCCAGTTTCTAAATTCCAAATTTTCACAGTTTTGTCGTCGCTGCCACTAGCTAACACCTTGGAGTCCGCACTCGCGGCCAGTGCGTTTACGGCTTCCGTGTGACCTTGCAGGGTAGTTTTTAATTGCCCGCTGGGGAAATTCCAAACTGAGATAGTGCCGTTGCTATTTCCTGTAGTAAAATAAGCTGAAGCTAGGGCAAGGGAACTGACAACTTCGGAAGGCCCTTTGAGGGTATTTGTAGCAGCAAAGGCGATCGCACTTGCGGGCGTGCGGGGCGCATTATTCGCTGGAGTTTTAGGGTTTCCGGCAGTAGGAGATTGGGGAACGACTGGCAGCGAAATAGTCGATCGCCATTTCATGAAAGTATTAATTTCTATTCCCGCCGCCACTATTTTATCCGAGTTCTCCTCTAACCTGACAATGCCGTTAATTGCGACAACTCGCCCCGCATCGTCGAGCACCGGCCCGCCGCTCATGCCCGCTCTCACTAAGTTGTTGTATACCAAAGTATAACCGTTCCACGGAGTTTGGCGGCCGGTAAGCTGACCTTCCGTGGCGATGAAAATCGGCTGTCTCAGGGAACCGCCGGATATCGGCCAGCCGGCGACATAAGCCTTGTTTCCCTTAGTTGCTGCGGAATTGGCTAATTGAGCCAGGGGGTAGCTTTGAGTGCTGCTGAAGGGCACGATCGCCAAATCCGCACCGGGCATTCGCCGCACGAGGCTATAGTATACAGAGTGAGCTTTGCCGTCGGGAGTTACGACCTCGTAATCGCCGGCTTTATCGACAACGTGCCAGTTTGTGAGAATATAGTATGTGCTGCCCTGCTTCTCTAAAATTACTCCTGAACCGCCTTTTGCCCCCTGGATGCGAACAGTAATTTGTTGGGCAACGGTTTTAACTTTGTCGGCGGTTAATGCGAGGGCGATTTGAGGTGATGTCAGTGGGATGAGGGCGATCGAACTCAGGGCGATCGTAGCACTCAAAATAGCCGGAATTGTTCTGCTGTAATTCATTATTGTGTCAATTTAACATACCCACATATCAACTGACGGAAAAGTTATCCGGTTTGTGGCATATTTACAACGCGAAAATGCCTGCGCGATCGAACTTTCGACATTCGCACAAGCCTCACAATATTTGACACAGCCCTCTGGCTAGCAGAAAAATTTAGAATTGGGAACCACAAATAGACTCAACCATAGCAACTGGCTTATCTTTATTTTGATCTCGGCAAATGATACTTTGAGCCCTACGCTGCCGCGAATATTCCCCATTAGCCATCCAGCCGAGGGGTGCGCCTGCGATCGCGCCGACTGCTAAACCAGTGAGGAGGCTCCAAACAAGATGCTTTCTGGCGATCGGGTTTTGTTGCATAAAAATTTATCCTAAAGACTCACCCTTAGAAAAAATATCACAAATAAAATTTACTTTCTTCCTCCTATTTACTTATTTCCTAAGTAGTAACCCACCCTAAGTAGGGTGCGAATTACGCACCTTACTGAGTATGTAGGCTGCCCAATTTTATGCTAAATCAAAAAGCAAAATTTCTGCATCTGCTGCCGCTTCAATCACCACCTCATACTCACCGCTAACCGCCGCAGCGTCGCCATTTTTCAAGGTCAAACCGTTCAGCAAAACCGAGCCGCGAGCCACTTGCACCCAAGCATGGCGATTCGGCTGCAAAGCATGAGAAACCCGCGATTCTTTATCCAAAACAGCCGCATACAAATCAACATCTTGATGCACTTTCACAGCACCATCTCTCGCATCTCGCGCCGCCACTAAGCGCAGTTTTCCGTGCCTTTCTGCTAGGGGAAATTCGCGCTGCTCGTAACTCGGCTGCAAGCCTTTTGTATCGGGTAACAGCCAGATTTGCAGCAAATGAACCGGGTCTGTTTGCGAGTTATTGAACTCGCTGTGCTGGATACCCGTACCTGCACTCATCCGCTGCAATTCACCGGGTTTAATCACTGCACCGGTACCCAAACTATCCTTGTGTTCTAATGCTCCTTCTAATACATAAGTAATGATTTCCATGTCGCTGTGGCCGTGAGTGCCGAAACCTCTGCCGGGGCTAACGAAATCCTCATTAATTACCCGCAAAGAGCGAAAATTCATATAATTTGGATCGTAATAGCCGGCAAAAGAAAATGTGTGGTAACTGTCCAGCCAACCATGATTAGCGTGTCCTCTTGCTTCACTTTTTCTGACGGTAATCATCTTGTCCTCCTAATTTAAAAACAATCAAAACTATGGTGTTTGTTTAGCAGTCCTGGACGTAGAAACCGGGTTTTTTAGGATAATAGTGCATCGCAGCTTTAATATCGGTGAAAAACCCGGTTTATTTGGTATTGATGCCTAAGTCCTATTTAGTTGTAAAATCAAACCCAAAGCGGTGGGTGCACGATGGGTTTCTCCTCGATTATTGCTGCCTTTAAAGTTTGCTATGAGCGCCGTCGCAAAATGGAGAATTTGCGGTATACTTGCAGTTGCACATCGCCACAGTTTTTTTCTCAGTTACTTCAAAAGCTAACGGCACAAATTCGCTACCTTTATGGGAACCGTCACAAAAAGGCTGATTCTTAGCTTGACCGCAGGTGCACCAGTAGTAAGTACCGGGTTCAAGTTCCATAACGGCGGGTTTTTTATCAGCAATCACAGGTTGGCTCATCGTGTTCTCCTTTTTGATTGATGCCAGATGCAGGAATATATCTATTGGTTTAGTTTGTTTGATTTCTGCGATGTTTCTACTTTAAACCGAGTCAAGCTATTATGGGAAGTACGCACTTAAAAGTGCGGTAGTTACCAAAAAGATACTATGCAAGTCCAAGAAGTAAACGCCGATCGAGCAAATTGCCCTGTAGAACGCACTCTAGAGGTGATTGGCGGGCGCTGGAAAGTCTTAATTCTGCGAGAGTTGTTTCAAGGAGTGAAGCGCTTTAACGAGCTGCAACGAGCTGTCAACGGCATTACTCAGAAGATGCTGACGCAGCAACTGCGGGAAATGGAATCAGATGCGATCGTGCACCGGGAAATTTACCTGCAAGTGCCGCCAAAAGTTGAATATTCGCTAACGCCTTTGGGCGAAAGTCTCAAACCGATTATTAATGCCATGCACGAATGGGGAATTCAGCATATTAGCGAAGATCGAGAATGAGCGGTTTCTAGATATTTTTTTCCGTCTTCCGACAGATTTCAAATTTTCAACCTAGTTCAACAATAATAATATGAACAACATAGAGCGTCTCGCCACCCTCAACCGCATCCGCAAACTCAGCCGCCTGATGGATACCGCCATTGGCATCCCCGGCACTAAATTTCGCATTGGTTTAGATCCCATTATCGGTTTAGTTCCGGGTGCTGGGGATATCGTAGATACCGCGTTTTCCGCCTACCTAATTTATTTAGCAACTCGATTCAACATTCCCCAAAAAACTCTAGGGAAAATGGTTTACAACATCGGTCTAGAAGCCGTTGTGGGATCAGTACCTTTAGTAGGAGATATCTTCGATGCTTTTTATAAATCAAACATGAGGAATCTGGCCCTTTTAGAAGCACATCTCGAAGAGGCTGAACCCGAACTAGCCGCAGTTGCCGAACCTGTTCCTCAATCTATTAAATTGTAGGGCTGGTGTCACAAACAATAATTGTAAATAACACACAATCTCTCAAACTCGCCCCCACCCAACGAGAAATCCCCGCGCCTATTTTTTGCATTTAAAATGTAGGGGCGGGTTTCACCAACAATAATTGTACATAACCAACAATCTCTCAAACCCGCCCCCACCCAACGAGAAATCCCCGCGCCTATTTTTCGCATTTAATATATAAATCAAGGTTGATGTGGATTATTTGTGAGTGGGGGCGGGTTTCTTAGATGGTTCATAGCTGGCCGGTATTATTTGTAAAACCCGCCCCTACATTTTAATCATTGATGTCGTTTAACCGCTTCCACGAAAGCAATAACATCCGCTTCCAAAGTATTAAAAGCCGTTACCAGTCTAACAGTACATTCATCCCACCGATAAAACAGAAAGCCCTCAGCTAAAACCGCTGTAATTACCGATTCGGGAAGTTGAAGAAAAATCTCGTTTGCTTCAACCCGATGGCAAAACTTCGCTCCCTCAACTCCCGCCAAACCTTCGGCTAATTTTGCTGCCATATTATTTGCATGAGCCGCATTCTTCAGCCACAAATCATCCGTTATATACGCTTCCAACTGTGCCGACAAAAACCGCATTTTCGAGAAAAGATGCCCGCTGCGCTTGCGGTAAAAAGGGAAAGTCTTTGCTAATTCTTGATTAAAAAAAACTACAGCTTCCGCAGCCATCGCCCCGTTTTTTGTCGCTCCAAACGATAGAATATCTACACCGGCGCGCCAAGTGATATCCGCAGGAGAACAGCCTAGATTCGCGACAGAATTGGCAAAGCGAGCTCCATCCATGTGCAGGTGCAAATTGTGAGCGCGAACTACTTCCGAAATGTGGGAAATTTCTGCTGGATTGTAGACTGTGCCAGCTTCCGTTGCTTGAGTGATGCTGACGGCTGCGGGCTGTACGTGGTGGACGACACCTGCACCAGCGCGATCGAGTATTTTTCCTAAAGTCTCTGCCTCTATTTTAGCATGATTTCCTGTTACTGTTACTAACTTTGCACCGCCTGTAAAAAACTCCGGCGCGCCGCATTCATCTACATTAATATGAGATGCCGCGTGACAGTAAACAGCGCCGTAAGGAGGAGTAACAACCGCAAGGGCCAGAGCATTAGCAGCAGAACCAGTTGCTACCGGAAAAACAGTCACCGATGTCTCGAACAAATCCGAAAATTTAACTTGCAAACGCTGTGTATATTCATCATCTCCGTAAGACATCACAGCACCGCAATTAGCCGCTGCAATCGCAGCCATAATCTCCGGCGAAACCCCGGTTGCATTGTCGCTACAAAAATTCATTAGAATAATTGGTAAATAGAATCTATAATATAACTCAACACTCAAGAGTCAACACTCAAGCATTAAACCACGAGGCAGAATTATGGCAGAATACCGCCAAATAGAATACCGCATCGGCAAAGACGGCAAAATTACCGAAACCGTCCTCAACGCCACAGGTTCGAGTTGCACCGAAACCACCGCCGGAATTGAAAAAGCCCTCGGAAAAGTAGAATCTCAAGACTTGCTGCCAGAATACTACCAAGGCGAAGAAAATTTGGTCGTTGAACAAACGCAGACTTTAAAACAAGTTTAGAAGAGTTAAAGATGTTTGATATCCTGGGTGCAACAGTTGATGTAACAACAGTGCCTGCCTTCAGCTTCGCGCTAGCTATCGGGGGCATTTTTCTAATTTTAGTGTACGTTTATGCTGCATCTGAGGCGGGAGATGCGATCGAGTTTAAGTACGATACAATTCTGCGGGAACGCATGAATCAGCTAGACATTCTCGATTGGCAAGATTTAGGCGAAAAAGCAGGCTTAAGTCGCTTTGGGGTGCGCTTAGTGCGGCAGGGAGACGTGGGAAAACTCACCCTAGACCAACTGAGGCGGCTGGCAACAGTGCTGAATTTGAATTTTCAAGAGTTCGATCGCACTTTGAGCGCGCTGCCAATATCGGCTACAATCACAACTAATCCCAGCGAAATAGAAGAATTGAGGCAGCAGTGTTTCCGGCTGCGAGAAGAATTGCAGCAGCAAAAAGCTCAACTAACTGCCGATTTTCGCCGCGCTACCTTTGAACAGTTGCAAACTTTGTTAACCAACTATCCCGCCGCCCGCAAAATGGCAGAAGCCAAGCCGGATATGCCCGCCAAAAATCTCTCAGCTTTGTTTACTCCCTTAGAAAACCTGTTATCAAGCTGGGATTTTCAAACAATCGGTTCTGCGTGGGAACAAACTCCTTACAATCCGCAGTTGCACCAGCCGGATGTTGAGGATATAACAGAAGGAGAATTAGTTTATATTCGGTTTGTCGGCTATCGCGAGGGAGAGCGAATTCTTACTCCTGCTAAAGTTAGTCGCACCCTGCCAGCGGGAATGAAAAATTAAATTTTAAATTTAAAATCACCATGACTACAGTTGCCATTGACTTCGGCACCAGCAACACGGTTGTCTGCATTCTTAACCCGGATACGCAAACACCAGAAACTTTGAGATTGGGCGAGATGTCCCGCATTTTTAAAACCAAGAATTCGAGCGGAGATGTTCGAGAAATATCTGTAGTGCCGACTTTAGTCTTTGTGAACAAGGCGGGAGAGTTGGTGTTAGGAGAAAAAGTGCGATCGCAGCGTTTGGGACAATCCCAGCCCGACCGTTTTTTCAAAGCTTTTAAACGCAATTTAGCTGCCGATTTTCAGCCGCCGCCCCGCAATATCGACGGCGAAACCTACACAGTCGAATCAGTAGCTGAACAGTTTATCAAAACTATTTGGAAACAATTATATTTACAAAATATACAGGCAGACAAAGTAATTTTTACCGTCCCCGTTGGATCATTTGAGCGATATCTAGATTGGTTTCGCGACTTAGGAGAAAGTTTGGGAGTTGCGGAAGTTCAGGTAATAGATGAATCCACAGCCGCCGCCCTGGGATATGCAGTAAAACGCCCCGGCTCTCTAGTTTTAGTAGTTGATTTTGGCGGCGGAACTTTAGATTTAAGTTTAGTTCGCACTGCTGTAACCCCCCCCTTACCCCCCCTTAGCAAGGGGGGGAGAAATCTCGATTCCCCCCTTAGTAAGGGGGGGCTGGGGGGGGTGCGTGCCGAAGTGTTGGCAAAATCCGATGCTTATGTAGGCGGCGAAGATATTGACATCTGGATTGTCGAAGATTATTTGCGGCAAATTGGTTCGTCGCGGGCAGAAGTCGGCTTAGTTGGCTGGCAAAACTTATTAGAAATAGCGGAAAAATTAAAAATTCAACTTTCTCAAGTTAATGAGGCGAAGGAAAGCTGGTTTGACGATGAAAATTTTATGTCTTACGACTTGCAGCTAAACCGAGAGAAGCTTGAAGAAATTATGGAATCTAGGCAGTTGTTAGAACAGTTGCGGGAAAGTTTAGATGAAGTGCTGAGTATTGCACAGGGAAAAGGTATCGGCAAAGCAGATATCGAACAGGTTTTGCTGGTAGGAGGAACTTCTTTAATCCCGGCTGTATCTAATTTAGTGGTTTCGTATTTTGGGCGGCAAAAAGTCCAAAGAGACAAGCCTTTTGAAGCCGTGGCGCACGGTGCTTTAGCATTGACACAATTAGCGAGTGTTGACGATTATTTGCGCCACAGCTATGCAATTCGCCTCTGGGAACCTTATGCTAAAGCTTATGCTTATTCGCCGATATTTAGCAAGGAAATGAAGTATCCCTGTCAAAGTTCCGAAGAGTTGACGTTGCAAGTGGCAATTGAAGGGCAAAGGGAAATTCGGTTAGATATTGGGGAAGTTGCGGAGGTATTGCAAGCGGAGGTTATTTTTAACGAAAAAGGGCAAATGATGAGCAGCTTACTCAACAAACAAACGGATTTTCGCTCTCTGGAAAGCCACCACCAGCAGGTTTGCGTAGCGCATTTGAATCCGCCTGGGGTATTGGGAATTGACAGGGTTTCGGTGAGTTTTGAGGTGGATGAGAGGCGGGTTTTGTTGGCGACGGTGCGGGATTTGGTGACTGGTAAGGTGTTGGTGGAAAAAGGGGCGATCGCCAAACTGCAATAATGCTAAAATCTCAAGTATTATCGGTATTTTTTAGTTAACTTAAGGACTTTTAAAATGTCATATAGTGAATTTACTACCATCACCAAAGTGCGTGCAGCATTTAACCTCACTGTTAATGAAAAAACTGTTTTGTTTGCAGATGTAGAATCAATTGCACCTAGCGAATATCTCAAAACAACCCTAGCAGAATATATCCCTCTCGCCAATGCTATCAATACTGAAAAAGCTCGATCCGAGTTAATTATTGCTCCCGTATTATTAGAAGTACGGCGCATTTTAAACTTCCAAATCGGCTTTTTTTCCGGCACGGAATTTAATGCCGATCCAGAAAGTGGACTTAACGGGTACTGCGATTATATCCTCACCGCATCCAGCGATTTGTACGAAATCCGAACACCAGTTGTCACCTTAGTAGAAGCCAAAAATGAAAACATTAAAAACGGATTAGGACAGTGTATTGCTGAAATGTTGGGAGCCCAGCGATTCAATCAACAGCAAAATGATGAAATTGAGGCGATTTACGGAGGTGTTACCACGGGAAATGCTTGGAAGTTTCTCAAATTGGTAAATCAAACAGCTTTTATTGACTTGAACGATTATTATATTAACCAAGTTGACAAAATTCTCGGAATTTTAACAAAACCTTTACGTAAAGACTAAAAACAACGATTGACATCAAATTTCTGCCATGAAAAAGCAACAAAATAAATTCAGCCACCTGACGGCAATGGAAAGAATTTCCCTGTCCTTTCCGGCCAGATTTTTATTAGATAAAAACTTGCTGCAAGGCAAAGTCTTAGATTTTGGGTGCGGCTTGGGCAGCGATGTGAGATTGTTGCAGCAAAAAGGGTTCGATATTACGGGTTATGACCCTTATTATTTCCCGGAATTCCCGGATGATAAATTCGACACAATCATTTGCTTTTATGTTTTGAATGTTTTGTTTCCTGAAGAACAAGCTAATGTCCTGATGGAAGTGTCGCACCTGTTGAAACCGGGAGGAAATGCGTATTTTGCGGTGAGAAGGGATATCAAAAAAGAAGGCTTTCGAGAACATTATGTCCACAAAAAACCTACATATCAGTGCATTGTCAAACTTCCATTTAAGCCAGTTCACCTAGATGAGTCTTGCGAAATATACAAATACGTGCATTACAACCATCAAAGAAATTCAACTAATAACTGCATATTCTGTAATCCGTATAAAAACCTAAGTTTGCTAACTGAATCAGCAACAGCTTATGCGATGTTTGACGGTTATCCCGCCAGCAAAGGTCATGTTTTAATCATCCCCAAGCGTCACGTTGCCAATTATTTTGAACTGCCGTTTCGAGAGCAATCCGCTTGCTGGTTTATGGCTAATAAGGTGCAAGAAATGTTAAGTAAAGAGTTTCAGCCAGACGGTTTTAATGTGGGAATCAATATTAATAAACAGGCTGGTCAAAGTCGCAGTCACGCGGCTATTCATGTTATCCCCCGCTACAATGGCGATGCGGCTGGGAATAAAGGCGGAATTAGGTATGTGATTCCCAAGAGTGAAAAATAAAAGTTAGCCAATTGTGAAAGGAATTCTTTTTTACCGCAGAGGCGCAGAGAACACAGAGGAATAGAGAAGAGAGGAATTCATAATTTTTGTAAGGATTGTTATATTTGAGCAAACGGCGAGCAAAATAGAGTTAAAATGTGTTGGCAAGGTCTAAAACTACACATTAGCAGCAATTTGGTGTTCTGTTTATGTCTAAGCGCAAAAAGCAAGCATGGCTCAAGGAAACTCTAGAACTCAAAGAAGACCACAATTGGAAGTCAAAGCCGGGAACGCGAATTTTTGTAGCAGGAAGAGGTGCAGTCCGCTTTGATGTCCCGGAAGATTGGCATTTTGAACCGGATACTAATTCGTTCCGGTTTACGGATAAAAAGCCGCCGGATGATGATTGTCGTTTGGAGGTTTCGTTTAATTTGCTACCACCTAATAACTGGGCAGATTTTCCGCTGGTGCCGCTATTACAGAAGGTAGTTGAAGATGATACGCGAAATCCGATCGCTTTTGGGGAAATTATCCAATTGAAGCGGCAAACTGCCCGCGTTGTTTGGACTGAATTTAAGTTTATCGACCCTCCAGAACAGCGGGAAGCTTATTCGCGAATCTGTATTGGATTGGGTTCTAATGTTCAGTGTTTGATTACTTTTGATTACTGGGTTGACGATGCAGAGCGTTTGACTCCTGTCTGGGATACGGTGATGGATTCGTTAGTTCTGGGTTTGTTTATCAGCGACCCTCGAACGGGGTTCGCACGTCCAGACTAGACCGATTTTCTGGGAAACTTTCAACAACTAATTTTGCTAAGTGTTGAATTGGCAAGCCACCAGTCAGTAAATTTAGAACCTACATTAAACTTTACAACCGCTTTGCCATGTAAATATCTGGCTTGCCAATTCCGTTCGCGTCGGGCATCACTCCCACGATCGCAAAACCCATCTTTTGATAAAATTCGTAGGGATGACCGCGCAAATTTCTAATTTTGGCGACGTGTTCCCAAACGTTAGGATAAAGATTGATGCCTGAAAGAGTTGTTTGATTGTCTTCGTCGTCGGTACCCACCCACAGCACGATCCCTCCCCGGTTTTTAGCTTCTGCTGCTAAATCAGCTACGAGCGATCGACCAACTCCTTGTCTGCGAAATTCTGTTCCCACTACCAGCGGGTGCAGTTCCCAAACATTACCGTCATACTGTTTAATCCCGCCAATCCATCCCAAAACTTGATTGCTGTCGCCGACAGCAATTCGACTGATGCGATCGGCTGCTAAAGATTCTTGTACTTCTTGCAAAGCAGATTTTATATCGGGCCAAGCATCGGGCCAATGCTCTTTAAAACCTTCAACTATTAATCTAGCTACCTGTTGGATTTTTGGCTCGTCAACCGCACGCAAATCTGTAATTTGTACGTTCATGAATTTACCGACTAAATCAAGGATTACGGGCTAATACGCTCACAAACCGGATTTTATAACCGGGGTAAGCGGCAAAAACGAAATATTATTAATAGTCTTCACGCTCCTTATGTTCCCAAAGGGAAAAGTTATTATTGGAAAGTTGCGATCGCCAATTCCCCGCAAAATACTAACACAAGTGCCGTACAATTAACCCACCATCCGGCATCAACCAACCTGCTAACCCCATGCTTTGCGATTACCTGGTACAAATCCTCACCGCCCGCGTCTACGATGTTGCTCAAGAAACAGCACTAGAATGCGCCCCGAATCTATCAGCACGGCTCAACAATAAACTTTTGCTGAAGCGAGAGGATATGCAGTCGGTGTTTTCCTTCAAACTGCGGGGTGCATACAACAAAATGGCGCAACTGTCGCCGGATTTGCTAGCACAAGGTGTGATTGCAGCTTCCGCCGGCAACCACGCCCAAGGAGTCGCCCTCGCCGCCCGCCACCTCGGCACTCGCGCGATTATCGTCATGCCCGTAACGACACCGCAGGTGAAGGTAAATGCGGTGATAGCCCGTGGTGGAGAGGTAGTCTTGCATGGGGATGCTTACGATGATGCCTACGCCTTTGCGCGCCAATTAGAGGCCGAAAAAGGTATGACTTTTATTCACCCTTTTGATGATCCCTACGTGATTGCTGGACAGGGTACGATCGGCATGGAAATTCTGCGACAACATCAAAAACCAATTCATGCGATTTTTGTGGCAATTGGTGGCGGCGGATTGATTTCGGGAATTGCGGCCTATGTCAAGCGGTTGCGGCCGGAAATTAAGATTATTGGCGTCGAACCGGTGGATTCCGATGCAATGAATCAATCCCTGAAAGCGGGTAAACGGGTGCGTTTGTCGCAGGTGGGTTTATTTGCTGATGGCGTTGCTGTGCGGGAAGTTGGGGAGGAAACTTTTCGGTTGTGTCAGGAGTATGTGGATGAGATTATTTTGGTGGATACGGATGATGTTTGCGCGGCGATTAAGGATGTTTTTGAAGATACGCGATCGATCTTAGAACCTGCTGGCGCTTTGGCGATCGCAGGTGCGAAAGCTTACGTGGAACGGGAACAAATCGCAGGAGAAACATTAATTGCTGTTGCTTGTGGCGCGAACATGAATTTTGATCGGCTGCGTTTTGTAGCAGAAAGAGCCGAGTTTGGCGAACGCCGCGAAGCCATTTTTGCAGTCACAATTCCCGAACAACCGGGAAGTCTCCGCAGGTTTTGCGAATGTCTGGGCAAGCGCAATTTAACTGAATTTAGCTATCGAATTGCGGATGAAAAAGAAGCACATATTTTTATCGGCGTGCAAATTCAAAACCGTGCGGATGCGGTGAAGATAGCCGCAAGTTTTGAAGATTGTGGCTTCAAGACTTTGGATTTAACTGATGATGAATTAACGAAATTGCACGTGCGGCATATGGTGGGCGGGCGTTCGATGCTGGCCAATCATGAATTGTTTTATCGCTTTGAATTTCCCGAACGTCCCGGTGCGTTGATGAAGTTTGTCGGTTCGATGAGCCCTAACTGGAATATCAGCGTTTTTCACTATCGCAATAACGGCGCAGATTACGGGCGAATTGTGGTGGGAATTCAAGTCCCGCCCGATGAGATGCAGGAGTGGCAGGCTTTTTTGGATACGCTGGGCTATCAGTATGGGGATGAGAGTCAAAATCCGGCTTATAAGTTGTTTTTGAGGTAGGGTTTATGACTCGGCGGTTTCAACCGCTTCTTGTCAAACGAAGTCCGCGCAACGCGAGACTAAGAAAATGGACGCGAACAAAGTCATGTCTGGTTTTCGACGCATCAAACTTCCGATCGCAAATTCCGCACATCCTCTATACTGAGTCCGGTTGTTTGACTGATAGTTGCATCATCCAGGCGATCGAGCAATTGCCGCGCGATCGCCAGCTTTTCTGCTTGAACGGCTTGGATTATAGCTCCTTGTTGGTCGTAAATAAACATTTCTCTGCGTTCGATATCTGCCAATTCATCAAGGGTTAAATTCACTTGATTTGCGATGCCAAAGGCTTGATGAATCTCTGGAACGCTATCCATTACTGGCGGGACATCCGTTATTGTCCTCGCATATTTCATGAAATATATCCATTTATCCGCAAGGGTTTCTAGCTGGTCTACTTCTTTGGTGAATTTAGGAAGTTCTACAAATACCAACTCGATGTTATTATCGGTATATGGGAGATTGCTCGTTACTTCTTTGTAGACAAATCTCGAAATTAGTCGAGCGCTATTTGCAAACATCTCGAAATCAGTCAGTGTTAATGCTATCACTGGTTTGAGCATTCGGTAGCCTTCTCCTTTTTGCAATTGAAAGGCGTAAGTTTTGGCTGCGTTGTACAAAACTCTCTTGCCGAAAGACTCTACGTTTAATACCTGCATTTCAATAATGACTAGCCTACCATCAATTAGTTTGGCTTTGACATCTAAATAAGTATCTTTCAAGCCTTCGACTTTGGGCGGTAAGTTAGGGTCGATAATTTCTAAGTCTGCAATGGTAGGATTGCCATCGTAAATCATGGCGTTGAGAAAGCTGATGAGAATGTCTTTGCTTTCTGAGGAGCCAAATATTTTTTTGAAGGCGTAATCGGTTTTGGGGTTGATGAATGTCATGGTTGGAATCGGGAATCACGATCGCTATTTCGATTTTATCATCGGTGCTCTTTTTGAAATAAATCTCATTCCGATCGCAAATTCTGCACGTACTCAACGCTAAGTCCGGTTATTTGAGCGATTGTTGCGTCATCTAGGCGATCGAGTAACTGCCGTGCGATCGTCAGCTTTTCTTCTTGTCGGCCTTCTTGTCGGCCTTCTTGTCTGCTTTCTTGTCTGCTTTCTTGAACAGCATCTTTAACAGCTTTAATTATCGCTCCTTGCTGGTCGTAAATAAACATTTCTTGCCGTTCGATATTTGCTATTTCCTCCGGGCTTAAATTCACTCGATCTGCGATGTCAAAAGCTTGATGGATTTCGGGTACGCTATCCATTACTGGCGGGATTTCCGTTATCGTTACCGCGTATTTCATGAAATAGAGCCATTTATCTGCTAGAGTTTCTAGTCGGTCTACTGTTTTGGTAAATTTTGGTAATTCTACAAATACTAACTTTAGATCGTTATCGGGATAGGGTAAGTTAGAAATCTCTTCTTTGTAGACAAATCGCGAAATTAAGTTGTTGCTGTTTTTAAACATCTCGAAATCAGTTATTGTTAAGGCAATTACTGGTCTGAGCATTCGATATCCTTGTCCCTTTTGCAATTGAGATGCGTAGGTTTTGGCGGCGTTGTACAAGATTCTTTGTCCGAAAGATTCGACGTTTAATACCTGCATTTCAATGATGACTAAAGTACCGTCGGCTAGTTGGGCTTTGACATCTAAAGAGGAGTCTTTTAAACCTTCGACTTTGGGCGGGAGGTTGGGGTCGATAATTTCTAAGTCTTCAATGGTAGGATTGCCCTCGTAAATTATGGCGTTGAGAAAGCTGATCAGAATGTCTTTGCTTTCTGAGGAACCAAATATTTTTTTGAAGGCGTAATCGGTTTTGGGGTTGATGAATGTCATGGTGGGAATCGGGAATAACGACCGCTATTTCGATTCTATCATCGGCGCGATGGGACTTGATGGGCGATCGCCCTTTTTGAAATAAATCTCATTCCGAGCGCAAATTCTGCACATCCTGAACGCTAAGTCCGGTTATTTGAGCGATTGTTGCGTCATCTAGGCGATCGAGTAACTGCCGTGCGATCGCCTGTTTTTCTTCTTGTCTAGCGTCTCGATCGGCATCTTTAACAGCTTTAATGATCGTGCCTTGCTGGTCGTAAATAAACATTTCTTGCCGTTCGATATTTGCCAGTTCATCCGGGCTTAAATTCGCTTGATCGGCGATGCCAAAAGCTTGATGAATTTCGGGGACGCTATCCATTACTGGCGGTACTTCCGTTATCGTTATTGCGTATTTCATGAAATAGAGCCATTTATCTGCCAGAGTTTCTAGTTGGTCTACTGATTTGGTGAATTTCGGCAATTCTACAAATACCAACTTGATGTCATTATCGGGATATTGTAAGTTAGACTTTTCTTCTTTGTAGACAAAGCTCGAAATTAATTTGCCGCTATTTTTAAACATCTCGAAATCAGTAATCGTCAAGGCAATTACTGGTTTGAGCATTCGATATCCTTCTCCTTTCTGCAATTGAAATGCGTAGGTTTTCGCTGCGTTGTACAAGATTCTTTGTCCGAAAGACTCGACGTTTAATACCTGCATTTCAATGATGACTAGAGTTCCGTCGGCAAGTTTGGCTTTGACATCTAAAGAAGAGTCTTTTAAGCCTTCAACTCGGGGCGGGAGGTTGGGATCGATAATTTCCAAGTCTTCAATAGTCGGATTGCCTTCGTAAATTATGGCGTTGAGGAAACTGATGAGAATGTCTTTGCTATCTGAGGAACCGAAGATTTTTTTGAAGGCGTAATCTGTTTTGGGGTTGATGAATGTCATGGTGGGAATCGGGAATGGCGATCGCTATCTCGATTGTATCAATAGGGCGATGGCTACGCCCCGGCCCCGGCCTACGAACTTGACGGGCGATCGCACGATTCCGAAACATCAGGTTTATGAAATGCGATCGCCCTCCTCGTCAGTTGCGTCAATTCTTCTGCAACCATTTGGTGAGCACGCGCATCCACTGGCCGGTATTCGGTGCACGCTGCAAGTCGCTCCAGTCTGCCATTTGGGCAAAACCTAGTCGCACCAGCCAATTTACTACGGCGGTTATGCCTTGGCGGGAGCCAACAACCATGATACGCACGGGTTCCCGGTTTTCTCGATCGTCCGTGGGTTCTGCCTCTTGTTGGGTGTCCTTGGGCGGTTCGATTGGAAAGTCTTTAGCCATTGGGAAGTCCTCATCTTCAAAATCAACCTATGACTACATATGTGTAGTTACCAATATCATACCGCAATGAATACATATATGTAGTCATTTACGGTTGGGGCATCCCTTGGCATCATGGGGTGCATGGGGAAAGCTGGTCGAGTTTTGAGAGATGTGCTGAATACCTATGGCATTAGCCAAAACAAATTGGCGATCGCAATGGGCGTGCGACGTTCCGTTGTCTATCGTTGGTTTAATGAGCTCATCGATCCAACGGGAGACACGCTTGTGAAGATGGTTGTGGCGTTAAAGTTGCTAGATATAGATGCAGCGCGGGAGTTTGTGCAGCGCTATTTGGGTGAAGTTTTGGAGGATGAGGGTGAGGGTGAGGTCGATCGATCTACAAACACAGAATAGACTTATTGTTCAGAAGGTCGATCGAACTTGACGGGCGATTCCCTTCCCGATAGCTTCGCTCGCCCGCACTTTTCCAGATAGACGCGATGGGAAGTACAATAAAGTTGAAGTGTAAAAAAGGGAAAAATGGCAGCACGAGACCTGTTTCATGAATCTGTTAAGATTGCCCTTCAGAAAGAGAATTGGGTGATTACCGACGATCCGCTGAAGGTGGAAACAGGTGGAGCAAAGTTTGAAATTGATTTGGGTGCAGAGCGCTTACTGGCAGCACAACGGGAAGGAGAGAAAATCGCCGTAGAAATTAAAACATTTTTGGGTGACTCCCCGATTACAGATTATCATGCGGCATTAGGACAGTTTCTGAATTATCGGCTTGCATTAGAACTTAAGGAACCCGATCGCAAGCTTTATTTAGCAGTTCCTGTTGCGGTGCACGAAGCTTTTTTTCAGCGGGAGTTTTTGCAAATTTCAGTAGAGCGGCATCAAGTTAACCGCATTGTTTACGATCCAATAAATGAGGTGATTGTGCAATGGATAAACTAGAGCATTACCGTCAGTCGATTCAAGCATTATTGACCGAATATGCGGCAATTCCGGTCTCCAACGGTGCGATCGAGTCGCAAATAATTTTTGATACGCAGCGGGATCATTATCAGGTGACGAATGTTGGTTGGGATGGGCATCGGCGGGTGTATGGATGTGTGATCCATTTGGATATTAAGGATGGCAAGATTTGGTTGCAGCAGAATACAACGGAGATGCGAGTCGCGCACGAGTTGGCGGCAATGGGTGTGGCAAAGGATGATATTATTTTGGGATTTCAAGCGCCCTATGTGCGCGAATATACGGGATTTGGGGTGGCTTAGCCCTTGCCAAGGCTCCGGCGATGTTTTTTTCAAAGTTGTACAACGAAATAACACTAAATTTTGATGTTTTTATGCAAACACCACAAACTGGAAAAATACCGGAAAACTTAATACAAAGTCTTTATGAAACTGATTTTTATGCTTGGACTCAGGAACAAGCAAAACTCCTCAAACATCGAGAATGGAGTCAAATTGACCTACCTAATTTAATCGAGGAGATTGAGTCATTGGGAAAACAACAACGCGCCGAATTAAGAAATCGATTGAGTATTTTGATTGGACATTTGCTTAAATGGGAATATCAAGTATCAAAAAGAAGTCGCAGTTGGGTGAATAAAATTTGCATCCAGCGTATCGATATCTTAGAGTTACTCAAAGAGAATCCAAGTCTCAAACCTTACCTACAAGAAGCCCTCCAGACAGCTTACATCAAAGGAATGGCATTAGCTTCTGGAGAAACAAATCTGCCGCGAAAAACTTTTCCCGAGAATTGTCAGTATACGTTAGAAGAAATTTTTAGCGATGCTTTTTATCCTGGTGAACCTGCAACAGATGATGTGATGGAATAAGATCGATCTTAGGCTGTTGATGAGGGCGATCGGGCTTTTAGTGCGGCAAAGCTAAATTAAACGGTTGCAACTCATCATAAAGGGAGATACTGAATTTGTCCTGCCAATTCTCCCTCAAGACTGCACTCCAGAAGGATCAGAATATCCTCAATTACCCTACCAATTGGTGCATCGAAGGTAACTTCAACAACTCCTGACATTGGCTTACCTGCGGCCATACGTTCATAGGCATAGCGCGTAATCGTAGCCACATCATGAGTCAGCAAAATCCGATCTTCTCTTCTTGGGCGGCCCATTCCAGCACTGTTGGGTCATCTTCACCGGATAAGCCAACGTCTTGGACGCGAACAATGTCAATGTCTGATTGGCGACGCATCAAACCTCTAACAATTGTATTGTCAAAGTTTTCATCAGCTAGGAATTTCATGCCGATTTCTCTGCCTTGCGGGCCAGCAATCTGTCACGCAATCCCTGCGGATCAAACCTTGCCTCATTCATTTTGCGAATCTCTTGTGCTTGTTGCTGTCTTTGCTGCAAATACGTTTCGACTTCCTGCTGATGATTGAGGTAAAAGGCGATGGTGGCATACACATCTGCCAACCTCAGTGACGGATAACGATAAACTATTTCCTCTGCTGTACTTCCCTGCTTAAACACTGCAATCACGGTATCCAAAGTCACGCGAGTTTTACCCACTCGCACCACACCGTCAGCATTAGTTTGCAGGGGTGCAGGTTCAGCTACAACTACTAATGTCATGGCAACCTCAACGTTCGCTGTCTTAATTGTATCAGAAGGTCGATATGACTTTGAGGGAAAATTTCAGTTAGAGGGGTAATATCGCCAGCAGCGATTTCCTGACGTACTATCTCAGCTAAACTATCCCACTGAGCGTCTGTTGTCGCTTCAAATTGATCCTTCCACACCTGTTCATCACTGATATCCTCTTCCGCCATTAGAATGCGGATTAACTCTCGTTTCTCGATCGCAGACAGTTGTCTAATGGTAGGGAGTAATTCTGTTAGTGTCATCAGTTGTTTTCCTACGATGCGTCTATGTTAACGGTAGCAGCTTAGCGTAGTAATTGCAACTTCCAGGGGAGCTTGACAAAGATAGGCGCGATCGCATTTTAGTAGCGATCGCGCGGCGGTATGATATTCCTAATGTTGAAACGATTTGGTAGTTGCGGGCGATCGCACTTGGGTTTTCTGGTTAGGGCGATCGCTCTTCGCACACCAGAATCTATTCTGGTTTTATCCAACCTTTAACGATCGCCTTCCCGACATTGACATAAGGATTGTCTAAAAACTCTTCGATCGCAGCTTCACCACCAGCCTGCAATGCACCAACCGCACGACGCTTGAAACTTGGAGTAGTTTCATCATTAACGTGAGCAATCTTTTCAGCCTCAGTAGCGGTGGGATTAGTTACCTCTAACTGTTTGAGAAGTTCTTGAATTTCTTTTGCTGAAGCAGCAAGAGTTTGTTTCTGTTCTGATTGTTGGACAAAAGTGGTGTTGTCAGCTCTGGCATTCTCACCCATAGCTCCAACCTGACCCTGATTATTATTATAGGAAGTTTCTGACACTGATTTACTCTCCGATACGGGTTTATACTCTACATTTCCACCGACGTTTCCTTGAACCAAGTTGCCCTTAAAGCTACTGTTATTCATATCTACAGATTTCCGTTCCATAGCTGATCGCATCTTCAATTGCTAATGTTTACTTTTAGTCCGATATTCGCTCAATCCTCATGAAAATACGAAGTGTCTCCCCCAGCATTTCCCTGTATAAAATTACCACTCACCTCACTATTACTAATGGATATTTGGTAAGTAGCTTCCTTGTCAGCTTCAATGAAATCATATATTTGTATAATGATTACCTTGAGATTTTTCGTTTTAGTTGTAGTAAAAAGCGTCTTATCACCAGAATTGAGAGTTATTAATAAACCGTAGTGTTTGGGCTTAATCAAGTTCCAACCTAGACCTACAATTCCGGGATAAAATAAATACTGACCTCCGGCCCAGTTGTCATATTGCGTAATCATCACGAATGAATAGCCAAGAGAAAGTATAATAATCCACCAAGGAATCATTCCTATTTCTACTTCTCCTTCACTAAAACCTGTTATATTGTGAGTCTGGTAAACATTATTTGAAAAACGAATTGTTCTTTTAGTTAACGTAATAACTTGATCGCGTACTAAAGTAATACCCTTATTACTTTTAAATGGGTTTAGTGTTGTCATTGATTATACCTAGAGAATAATTGATGGTTTAGACTATGTATCAGCACCCTTTTTAGCACTAAAGCGCAAACCTAACCTAAAAGTTAATGTCCTTGATTATTGCTGCTAAAACTTTATTCTTTATACGATATGCCAATCCGGGAAGAATGAAAATTGGAAAAAGTTGGATCTTCCGAAAATTGGGGCGCGAGGCAAAAAAGTTACAAAAAGTTGGGGAAAGTTGGTAAAAGTTGGGTATAGTTACTACAGCCATCTCATCATCCCACCTATGGACATTCCTCAGACAGTGCAATTTGTCGATCGAGCTGTCTATACCAACACAGGTAAACGTCTAAATAACTTGCAGCGAAAAATTATTTCGGGAATACTGAATCGTCAAAAATATGCTGACGTTGCCGAAACTTATGGTTATAGCTCCCAGCACGTTAAAAAGGCTAGTCACGAACTTTTACAAATGTTATCTGAAGTGTTTGGCGAACAAGTAAAAAAAAGTAATCTTGAATCCGTTATAGAAAGACAGATAAATCAGAATATAAATCTTGGTAATAATACTACTATTAAAAATAGTAGCAATATTAGCTACATTAACAACTGTTCTAATTCCTCTACTCCTACGCCCGATCAAAGTCAGCCGGAAACTCCCGACTTGCAGCAGAAAACCAAAAATCAAACTAAGATTGAAACAATTGATAAATTACGGCAGTTTGGCTTGAGCGACGAGCAAATTGCAGAAGCGCTAGATATACCTTTAGAGCAGGTTAAACAGGTGGACTTGGAGGAGTAAAGTCTGCTACAGTAATGAAGAGGTAAATTTTGAGAATAAATTAGGAGAATCAATTGAAAATCAAAATTATCATTCACGAAGCAGAAGAAGGCGGATACTGGGCAGAAGTTCCTGCTATTCCTGGCTGTGCAACTGAGGGAGAAACTTTTGAGGAATTGCTGCAAAACCTCTATGAAGCGATCGAAGGTTGCCTTGTTGAAGTAAGATAAAATATCCCCAGATTTTTTCAGCTATGAACACAAAACTCATTGAATCCTTAGTACAAATCATCCAGACACTCTCAGAAGACGAGCAATTGCTAATCAAAGCAAAACTATTTAATAACATCCCCTATCCTTCTACTGTGGAAATAACCCAGTTAGCCCAAAGCGGAGGAGTATTTCAATTCCTGCACGACGAACCTGATATTTACACCCTTGAAGATGGAGAGCCAATTTAGTGAAGCTAAAAAAAGGAGATATTGTTTTAGCTGAATTTCCCTTTACAGATTTGAGTCAGAAAAAGTTACGTCCGGCTTTAGTGCTGTGGGCAAGTTCAACCATAGATGAAATTACGCTCTGCTTCATTTCTTCGCAAAATGTCACTACCCTAAGTTTAGATGAATTTGCTTTAAATGCTTCAGATCCAGAATTTCCCAGCACGGGATTAAAAGTATCTTCTAAAGTTAGAGTGACTCGGATTGTCAGTCTTGAACAGAGATTAATAGTGAGAAGATTGGGCGAGTTAGGAAGTCAGAAAATGCAGGAATTGAATGCAACTATCATACAAGCATTTCAATTAGTATAGCCTTGTTTTCTCTCGCGTACTTGCCGGAAACGATCCAAAATCCCTGCAATAAACGTTTCGCCATCAATCGGTGGAGTATGTTCGGACATGGCAACAGCAGCATCTATCTTAACTCGTACACCCTCGATCCACTGGCGATCGGCGAGAGCTGCTTGAAACTCATCAAGCCATTCGAGAAACTCTGCGAGTTCATTTTCTGGAAGTTCCCTTACTGCTGTCTTGAGTTCTGAAATGTTCATGGGTAATTAACTTTTTTTGCTAATAGCCGTTTACCTGTGTACTCTAATTATCAGATTGTTCCCATGAAATAGGGGAGAAAATCTCAGACGCAACCGACAACACAAACTATAGCAATCCTAAATCATTTGCATAATTATTGTAGGGGCAATCCGACCCCTACTCCCCGTGGTTGCCCGATAGATAAGGGGTAGGCACGGGGAGTAGGGGTAGCACTACCCCTACAAATTTATCTGAATCATTTAGGATTGCTATAGAATCATCGTGCAAACTCATAGGCAATATTCGTGATGCGGCCACGCCAGTAGGGCAATAGCGAGCCATCAGGCAGTTGCCACGCCACCTCACCGCAGAGGGGAATCCGCATACCGTCTCGCAATTCGTAGTCCCAGAAGCGGCCCTGCCAGGGCGCAAACAGCAGCCCCCCGTTAACTGTACGGGCCCGGGCCTCGGCGCGGATACTGGCGATTAGCCCTGCTTCATCAAAGCGGAAATCCAGGGAAACAGCGGTGTCGCCATCCTGTAGCGTTGCTCTGGCCGAAGAATTGTCGATCGCCTCCCAGCGAACACCCTGACTCGGCAAGAGTTTCGTCGGATACCAAGCCGCCTCCGCGAAAAAGCGCATTAGTTCCCCTTGTGCCGCTTCTGGAGTGCCACGAATATCCGCCAGAGTCACCAGGCCCAGCAGCGCTGCATGGAGGATGCCTTCGCCAGAAATGTAGGCATCATGAACAAACGCATTGATACCGGGCATCATCGCAATTCGCCCCTCCCAGTCAAAGCCAGGGCGCTGAGTAATTACGAGTTGAGTTGAGGTGAAGGCGCTCCATTTTTCTGCGGTTTCGCTCATGTTAAAAGTGCCTTCGTGGGAAACCCGCGCTGCTACAATTAGCGGTTGTCCATCCTCGATCACCGCGCGAAAGTAGCGCTGCACGGGCTGGGGTAAATCGGCGATTTCCCGCGCATCAAATGTGAGAGGTTTAATCGGCCTTCGCGCAGCTTCCAGATTGGCTCGCAGTTCCTTGGTACCGAGATGCCAGCGGTATGCTCCAAGGGCGATCGCGCCAACAATGCCAACTACAAGCGCCAGGATAATTAGTACGATCGCCACATGATTACTCCTCTTGATATTTCAATAAGCTGTCGCCCATTTAATTTTTAAGCTAGGGTTTACTTAAACTTTTGTGGCGCGGGCATCCTGCCCGCGCTCCATCTTCAATTTAAATGCCAAATAGCTTACCAGTTAATCCAGAGCGAGTCTTAAACCCATCTACCCACTACAACTCTCAGGGTTCCATCTGCCAAAGTTTCCTCTTCTTCAACATGGAAACCCTCTGACTGCACCGCCGCCATCAAAGTTTTCCGCGCGTATTTTTGACTAATTAAATTGACAAATTCCTGCTGATTAATTCGAGCGCCCCAAAAATCCGCTACCAATTCGTAATCCTCTCCGCTGCGGCGAAAACCCAAATCGTAACCATTAGATTGCCGAATCACGTACTCGGCATTAGTTTTGTCACCCCGATAACCCCGTACCTGCACATTGGACTCTACTTGATAACCCAACTCTTCCAACACTTGATGCAGCAGTTCGCCGTTCTTGATCTGAACCTTGATAGTTGTGAAGTGTGACATATCACTTTCGGATTTTTGTGTAAAACGCTGATTTGATTATAATAGCATAAACAGCAAGAGTCAAGAAGTTAGAAATTGTGTTCTTAAACCCGGTTTTAGCGTCACAGAAAGCAGCCAGGGTACAAGCCCCCGGATTCATCTGTGCAGAAATTAAAAACATAGTATCCGATAACAATTGCCCCGATTTATCCGTGCGTGAGTTCGCTTTCTTCAATCCTCCAATTCTTCAAATCTAAAATCCAAAATCTAAAATCTAAAATCGTATGATGGCCGACAATCCTAACCAACCCAGAGAATATGATGCCGTCCTCGGCGGCCAAAGTCAAATCCCGATCGCCGCGGCAGTTTTGGGAGGCATCGCCGGAGTCAAGCAGCGCTTCAACAGTCCTAGTATCGAGGCTCGGATTGCCGCTGTTAAAGACGCTCCTAAATACGGAGGCGCTGGTTTAAATTTAGCAATTGAGGCGCTGCTTGACCCCGCAGCAGAAGTGCAGCGAGTTGCTTATTTAATTTTGCGATCGAGGACAGAACCGCTAGTGCGCCAAGCTTTAAAAGAATTCGTGCCTTACAAGCTTTTTGACTGCATCCGCACGGTCAAAACTGGGACAAATGTTGCAATTAGTCCCGGAGGATCTCGCACCGCGAGTTTGCACGGGAAAATAATTAGAATTTGCGATGTAGATACAGGAGAAATACTCTATACTGTTGACAAGTATCCCCGCGCTCAAGAAACTTTTGTCCTTTGCCAAGAAAGCGAAGTTTTTGTGAGGAGCAGAAATACTCCGAAACATCGTGCGATCGAAATTTGGCAGGGAGGAGAATTGCGGCATACTTCCCTCGGACATGAAGGGGAAATTAGCGCAATTGTTATCAGTCCCGATAGTCAAGTTATCGCCACAGGTTCGGCAGATACTACTATCAAAATTTGGAATTTAGAGACGGGAAAGTTAATCTGTACTTTTGGCAGTCTTTTAACTTGGGGAGCTCATAAAGCAGGAATTGTTAGTCTTGCTTTTAGCCCGATCGCACAAACTCTCGCTAGCAGCAGTTCTGACGGTACAATTAAACTGTGGAACCTCCGCAGCAGAGAATGCTTCCAAACAATTAAGGGTTACGCGAATTGTCTGGCTTTCAGTCCAGACGGGCAGACTTTGGCTACTGGCGGCTGGGACAGAAATATTCAACTGCGGCCGCTATCGAATCCAGATAGTTCAATCACTTTGGCCGGGCATTTTAACTCGATAAATGCGATCGCCTTTAGTGCCGACGGACTCACTGTTGTCACTGCTAGTGCCGATGGTAATATCAAATTTTGGAATGCCAGTACGGGCGAAAATATTCACACTCTCAGCGGACATCAAAACTCTGTTACTTGTCTTACTTTTAGCAGCGATGGTGAAACTATTATCAGCGGCAGCTTAGACAAAACTGTCAAAATTTGGGGAGTTAATTGAAGGAAGTTCGGCAACGATCACTGTACAAGATGTAGCGGATGGAAGAAAGAGGAATAGGGAATAGGGAATAGGGAATAGGGAATAGGGCAGAAGGCAGAAGGCAGAAAGAAGAGGGAATCGACTTCATGATTTTCACAAATTAAGTACCTCCTAACCATTCAGGCGCTGCCTATATTTCTATTTTCCCGATTCCAGATTCCTCGGTGCGTGAATCTACGCAAACAAATATAATAAATTTACAATCCCAGTTCTTGTGCAAGCCGAGGATTGCGGAACTTCTTTTTGCATTACTACAAATAGTGACCGTAAAAATACCGACGCATCGGCCTTATTCAGCTTATTATCAATTTGTGAACTGTCGCCGGAAAGCCTGAGCGAGCCTCAATTTCTGAATCCTTTAAAGTAGCTTTAATATATCGCATCTTGGTCGGAGGAGTATTCCTGCTAATTGTAATATTTGACTTAAAAAGTTTATGCTTAAAAGATAGGCTGAGGTTAAATATACAGTGCGCCCTAGAGCAACCATGTCACACTGCAACCAATCCATCTGTCGTTCCCGCAATCTCCCAGAAATGTGCGCTACTGCTGCCAGTTGGCAGCAAAAAGCCGATCGACTAAGGGTAGAATTAAACACCACCCAGGATCTGCTTCACGCAGAAATCGCTCGGCTCAAACAAGCCAACGAAACCCTTCACGCCGCCGTCAGTTGTGCCCCAATTTTCCTGTGGGCCACAGACAGAGACGGCAAGTTAACCCTTGCAGCAGGGAAAGGATTAGAAAATTTGGGACTCAAACCAGGTGCAACTGTCGGGCTGTCGATTTGTGAAGTTTACAGCAGCCAGCCAGATATCTTAGAAAATATTGCTGAGGTACTAGCAGGAAACGATCGCACTTGGAACGTCCGAGAGAGGCATTTTATTCACGAAATTCGATCGGCAGCCCTGCGAGATGGAAACGGCGAAGTTGTCGGCGCCGTCGGTGTTTCTACTGAAATTACCGAGCGCGAGCAGTCCATCGCCACTCTGGAAACGGCAAATCAAGAATTAGAAGACAGACTGCAGCAGCAAACGGCTGTCTTCAATGCAGCACTTGCCGAAAGCGAAAAAAAGTACCGCAACCTCGTAGAAACCTCCCAAGAATTGATTTGGTCGATCGATATTGAAGGCCTCTTGACTTTTGTCAATTCCGCCGCCAAACGCATCTACGGTTACGAACCGCCAGAAATGATCGGACGGCGTTTCACCGATTTTTTAGTTCCCGATCAAGAAAATAGACCAAGAGAAATATTTGCCCAACTTTTAGCGAGAACCAAAATTCAGCCACAAACCGCTAATTCTCCTTACGAAACAGTACACCTTCGCAAAGACGGTACTCCCGTCCACCTGCGCGTCAACAGCATCGTCAACCAAGCTGAAAACGGCGCTATTTTAGGGTTGTGCGGAACGGCGACAGATATTAGCGATCGCAAGCGATCGGAACAAGCACTCCAAGAAGCTACAGACCAACTTCGCGCCGTCTTGGATGCCGTACCCGGACTGATTTCTTGGATCAGTTCCGATTTGCGGTATATTGGAGTCAACCAGCACTTAGCAACCTCATTCAACCTGTCTCCTGAAAGCTTTGTCGGTCAAGAAATCAACTTTCTCGACAAAGGCTCGACTTTCGGAGAACTGATCCGAATTTTTTTTAACAGTTCATCTCAGCAAACCTGCCAAGAAATAGAAATAGAAATTAACGGTTTCGTCCGCAACTATTTGATAGTAGCTCAGAAATATCATCAGGGAACCGCAGCAGTTTCTGTAGGAATAGACATTACCGACCGCAAGCGTGCAGAAGCTCTCAAAAACCAATTGATCTGCTCGCTGCAAGAATCCGAACACAAATTTCGTAGCCTTTATGAAGCCACCAGCGACGCAGTAATGTTGCTTGACGAAAAGGAGTTTTTTGACTGCAACCCCGCTACCTTAAAAATATTTGGCTGTAGCAACACCAAAGAATTTTACGGCAAGAAACTGAGCGACTTTTCCCCACAATTTCAGCCTAGCGGACAAGACTCATCCAGTCTAGCAATACAGAGAATATCGACAGCAATGCAAACAGGTAGCTGTCGCTTTGACTGGGTACAAAAACGACTCGACGGTTCAGAATTTCCCGCTGAAGTGCTGTTAAATGCAATGGAAATTAACGGACGAAAAGTAATTCAAGCAGTAGTGCGGGATATTACAGATCGCAAGCGCGACGAAGATGGCATCAAAGCATCCCTCGCAGAAAAAGAAGTTCTCCTCAAAGAAATTCACCACCGTGTCAAAAACAACCTCCAAGTTATTTCCAGTTTGCTCAAACTTCAGTCACGCTACATCCAAGACAGCCACGTTAGTGAAATGTTAAAAGAAAGTCAAAACCGAGTCAGATCAATGGCCCTGGTTCACGAACAATTGTATCAATCCAAAGACTTGTCAAACATTGACTTTGCTGAATATATCCAAAATCTCGCCCACAATTTATTCCAAGCTTATGAAAATCATGCAGAAGGCGTCAAGTTGCAAACAAATATTGCGCCGTGTTCTCTCAATATTGATACGGCCGTTCCCTGCGGGTTAATTATCAACGAGCTGGTGACAAATGCCCTCAAATATGCCTTTAAAGGACAAGTTAAAGGTAAAATTAACATAGATTTCACTTTAGATAATAACAGAGTTTGCGTGCTAACCGTGAGCGACAGCGGAATTGGTTTTCCTCAAGACTTAGATTATCGCAAAGCCCGAACCTTGGGTTTGCGACTTGTCGGGTCTTTAGTCAAGCAAATCCGGGGGGAAATAGAACTGTTAGAAACTGCGGGCACGACTTTTAGAATAACCTTTTGTCAACCCAAATTGCACTCGGAGGAGAAAAATTAGTGTCAAACAAAAAAATTCTGATAGTTGAAGACGAGAGCATCATTGCGGAAGACATTTCCGACAGTTTGATATCTCTAGGATATAGAATAACTGGGATGGTATATTCTGGAGAAGAAGCGATTGAATCGGCCGCCAAGTTCCGCCCGGATTTAGTTTTAATGGATGTTAACCTGCAAGGAGAAATCGATGGCATTACAGCAGCCGAAGAAATTCGCTTGCGCTTTCAAATTCCCGTAGTTTATCTGACAGCCTATGCCGATGAAACTACTTTGCGACGAGTCAATAGTACCAAACCGTTCGGCTATATTGTCAAGCCCTTTGAAGAAAAAAACTTGCACACAACTATTCAACTGGCACTCTACAGACATCAGTATGACAGCTTGACCAACCTGCCGAATCGTTCATTTTTGCGAGAAAAGTTAAGTCGAGTATTAGATGGTCAAAAAGAATTGTCAGGAGTCGTTCCAGTTGTCACGCTTAGCTTAGATAAAATCAACCGCATTAACAGTACCTGGGGACACGATATCGGCGACTCGGTGCTTTGCAGCATCGCCCAGCGGCTAACTAACTGCATGGAAAACATTAATATTGTTGCTCGTTTGGAAGCGGCAGAATTCGCGCTGATTCTTAAACCAGTTGCAGAAAAACAGGATGTGGCTAAGATTGCTCAAAACATTTTAGATATTGTATCCCAAGGTATGATTATCAAAGATTGCGAAGTCTATGTCACGGCTAGTATGGGGATCTGCTTGTATCCCGGAGACGGCATCGACGGAGATGAAATGCTGAAAAATGCTTATATAGCAATGTATCAATCTCAGCAAAAAGGCGGGAATAATTATAATTTTTATACGCCCAAAAAGGCGAATTATTTCATCAATACACTTCTTCAAGAAACTTCGCTGCGCCATGCTTTAAAAAGCTCAGAGTTTGAAATATACTATCAGCCGCAAATAGAAATTAAAACAGGTAAAATTATTGGTGCTGAAGCTTTAGTCCGCTGGAATCATCCAGAACGGGGGCGAGTTTCTCCGGGGGAATTTATTCCAATGGCTGAAGAAATGGGCTTGATTGCGCCGTTGGGTGAATGGGTATTAGAGACTGCTTGCAGGCAAACTAAAACATGGCAGAGAGCAGGTTTACCGCCCCTGCGAGTGGCAGTTAACGTGTCAGCCCGTCAATTCGAGCGCAAAAATTTCACGGAAAGAGTCAGGGAGATATTAACAGAAACCGATCTCGATCCCCAGTGTTTGGAATTAGAACTGACGGAAAGTCTTGTTTTGCAAGACGAAATTGCAGCAGCTAAAGCTTTTACGGTGTGGAAAGATCAGGGTATTAGGATAGCAATTGATGATTTTGGAATGGGATATTCTTCTTTGAGTTATCCAAAACGCTTTCCGTTTGATGCGCTCAAAATAGACAAGAGTTTTATTCGCGATATTGCAGACGATCGCCAAAATGCAGCGATCACAATAGCGATTATTCAAATGGCACACTGCATGAACATGACGGTGGTGGCTGAGGGGGTAGAAAATGAGCAAGAACTTGATTTTTTGTGCGAGTACGAATGCGACGAAATTCAAGGCCATCTTTTCAGCCCAGCTTTGCCAAGGGCTGAGTTTGAAGCGCTGCTGAAAAGCGATAAGTGCTGGGATTTACATCAATTCCGGTTGCAATCCTCCGGAATAGTTGACTGTTGACTGTTGACTGTTGACCGTTAACTGTTGACAACTGACAACTGACAACTGACAACTGACAACTGACAACTGACAACTGCCAACTGACTAATTCAAAAGATACGATCGCCCAACCAACTTCCCAGCCACAGCCCAAAACCGGAAGTAGCCACCAACAGGATAAACGTATAAAGCGCGCTGCCGTTGTGGATCAACCTTTCTGCAGCTACCATCCGCGCCACAACTCCAGCAATAATGCCGATCGCAGCCCAAGCCCCATAAACACTCTTAGACCCGGCGATAGCCAAAGCTTGGACGAGATCCCCCGAACCCGCCCCAGCCAAAACCCCCGCCCACGCCCCAATCCCCAGCCCGATCGCACCAGAGAGCCCGACGGGGCCGCCAGAATTGACGCCTAGTTCCGTCGCCAGCCCGCACATCAAGCCGACAAGCGCCCAACACACGGCCGTCACCAACGCCTTAACCCAATTCCCAGAACCTGTTCCCGCCATCAATCCCACCACTGTCACCACTCCCCCTACAGCTAAAACAGCAGCCACAGCCCGAGACTCAGCCTCGGAACTGGCGATCGCCCCCAAACCAGCCCCAACTGCTGCCCAAGCAGCCCCAGTGACCATTCCTCCCGCCTGAAAACCAGCGATCGACCCCCCTACCGCCCCAGCCAAAACTAACGCCGCCAGCCACACTCTAGGCGTTGCCGAACCCTCCGCCAGCAAAATCGCGGCCCACAGCCAATCTGCACCGCAGATTAAAGCCCACATCCACAGCGGGGCCGCTGATTTCGTCAAAATCCAACCGGTCAAAGCGTAACTCGCCACAGCGATTGCCAGCGGCCACCAAGGGAAGCTTGAATAGTGTTGAGATGGCCGCACTTCCCTCGGCGGGATTCGTGGTTTTGAGTATTGAGTTGAAAATTCTGTTTTCCTTCTCGAAGTAAGCTTTCGATAGTTTTGAGATGGCCCTGCTTTCCTCGCAACGATTCGCCCTGGTTGCTTTGTGCCCCGCCACGCTGGGCTATTGTGAGTGGTAAATCGTTTCTTGCTTGAAGAGTTTTTTTGAGTTAGAAATTTTTTGGAGGGGGCTTTTGGGCGGGTTTGACGGCGCTGGGAACCAGGCTTGGCGGCTGATTTTGCAGAACGCCTTCTCAGCGGCTTTTCCGGCGCAGGGGGCGGTGGCTGCTGAAACTGTTGTTCGATCGACTTTGATTCAGGCTGACTCAGAAATAACACCAACTCCTGGTAAGCTTCATTAATTTCTGTTAATCGTTGTTGAGCTTTTTGTTGCAGGCGATCGTTGTGGGCAAACCGATCGGGATGCCACACAAACGCTAAATCCCTGTAAGCGCGCTTAATTTCTTCTAGGGAACTTCCCGGCTCAATTTCGAGGATTTCGTAGCATCGATTAATGTCAGCCATAGGCTTCGGGCAGGTGTTGGTAAATTCGCGTGAAGCGAAGCTATCCCCTAGGGAATCGTACTTAACTCAATTGGCGTAAGTCCCACGCTGTAATTGTACTCAATTGGGCGTTGGGATATAAGCTTTCGCAAGGTCTATGAAATAATCAAAAATTTCCTGATTTCTCACAAAAAGATGGTAAGATATAAGTGGTTGCGACCCACCCACTCGGCTGCAAACAACAGGTCACAGTAGCAGTAGTATGCTTACCAAGGATAACTGCGAGAGAAAGGGGGAAAAGACAGACCGCTGGTTATTGGGATACGTCCTAATTTGAAATACAATCCAAGTTTGTCATACGGAATAGTTTTTTGCCTTGGGAAACAGGGTTTCTGCGTGGGTTCCCTACGAAGGGATAAAGGCTGCAAAGCCTTCTTATGCTGTGTAAGACTTGGATCGTCTTGAGTGACGAATATTCAGCAATGGATATCCCCAACGCCCGCAACGGCAAATGAGACACGAAGCCTACACGCTCACCGCAAGGTTAGTGTGAGGTATTTCACCATCTTGTACTATTCTCAGCCAAGCTGCACATTAAGCCGAGATCCGATCGAGTGTCAAGCGTCCTCAAGTCTGCGGGCCATCCCTAGGGTCGATCAATGCAGGCGGACAACTGAGTACAATGAGAAAATCCTTTCGTGCGATCGGTATTTGTGTCTGTGTCGGCAAATCAAGCTCCCATCTTCATCTTAGTTGACGGCCACTCCCTGGCCTTTCGCTCCTACTTCGCCTTTGCCAAAAGTCGAGACGGAGGCTTGCGAACGACAACAGGCATTCCCACCAGCGTCTGTTTTGGCTTTCTCAAGTCGCTGCTGGAAGTTATGGCCGCCCACGATCCCCAGTACATGGCGATCGCCTTTGACCTCGCCACACCCACTTTTCGCCACGAAGCAGACGAAACTTACAAAGCCGGTCGTGCCGAAACTCCCGAAGATTTCATCCCCGATATCAAAAACCTGCAAGAACTCCTCAGCTATTTGAATTTACCTGCAATAACTGCTCCCGGCTACGAGGCGGACGATGTTTTGGGAACTTTGGCAAACAAAGCCAGCGCGGCGGGTTATCAGGTCAAAATCCTCACGGGCGATCGAGATTTGTTTCAATTAGTAGAAACCGAAAAACAAATCAGCGTATTATATTTGAGTACCGATGAACTCAGGCGATCGGGCAAAGGCAAATCCCAAGAATACGGCCCGGAAGCAGTCAAAGAAAAACTCGGTATTTTGCCCGAACAAGTAATAGATTACAAAGCCTTGTGCGGCGACAAATCCGATAATATTCCCGGAGTCAAAGGCATCGGCGACAAAACCGCACTGCAATTGCTGGAAGCTTACAATTCCCTAGATGGAATTTATGCAGCCATCGACGAGATTAAAGGAGCAACTAAGAAAAAGCTAGAAGAAGGCAAAGAGGCTGCTTATCATTCTCAACGCATGGCGACAATTGTCCAAGACGTGCCATTAGAAATCAACTTAGAAGATTGCAAGCTGATAGGTTTTGACGAATCAGCCTTGATTCCCATGCTGGAAAAGTTGGAATTTAAAACATTTTTAAGCAAAGTAAAGCAAATTCAAAAGCGTTTTGGTGGCACAGAAGAGAAGGAAAAACCACAAGAATCCTCCTCGTTCCCAGGCTCTGCCCGGGAACGCATATCCAGAGGCTCTGCCTCGTCGGAAAACACCCTAGAACAGCCATTGGAGGGTGTAGAAAAGCCCTTGGAGGGTGTAGAAAAGCCCTTGGAACAGGGCGGGCAAGATGCCCACCCCACCTCACCTCAAACTTTTGAAAATTCAGCAGAAGATGTAGATTTCTATTCTCTCGAAGAAACTAACGCAGATATGGAGAGAAAAAAAGCCGCTCAGCAACAGAAAAAACCGCCAATTAAACCCCGAATAATTGAAACAACCGAACAGTTAAACGAATTAGTCGAACTGCTGCAAACCTTCACCGACAAAGCCTCACCCGTGGCGTGGGATACCGAAACCACCGCCATCGAACCGCGAGACGCCGAATTAGTCGGAATTGGCTGCTGTTGGGGAACCGGTGAAGAGGATCTCGCTTACATTCCCACGGGACACAAAACGGGCACAAACTTGGACAAAGCCACAGTTTTAACTGCTTTGCGTCCGATTTTGGAAAGCGAGAATTATCCCAAAGCGCTGCAAAATGCTAAGTTCGATCGATCGATCCTGCGTTGTCAGGGAATCAAACTAGCCGGAGTCGTCTTCGACACCATGCTAGCCAGTTACGTACTCAATCCCGAAAATAGCCACAGCCTCAGCGAATTGTCAAAGAAATACTTAGTCGAGTCAGAAGACAATCACAGTGTCAGCGAATCGTTAAGGGAATACTTACGCAATAATCCCAAAAGTTATACTAAATTAGTATCGAAAAACCAAACAATTGCTGACATTAGCATTCGAGAAGTAGCCGACTACTGCGGCATGGATGTTTACACTACATTTCACTTAGTTGGGGCACTTAAAGCCAAATTGAAGGAAGCTGATGAATCTAGCTTTCCCGATAAGTCTTTGCAGAAGTTGCTGCTGGAAGTAGAACAGCCCCTAGAACCAGTTTTAGCTGAAATGGAATACTGCGGAATTCGCATTAATTCAGCATATCTGCAAGAACTATCGCAACAGCTAGAAAAGAGCTTAAAAGAAATAGAAGAAAAAACTTATCAAGCAGCGGGGAGAAAGTTTAATTTAGGTTCCCCCAAACAACTCAGCGAAATCTTGTTAGAAAAAATCCCGGATGAGTTTCAGAAAAAGTCTCGCAAAACTAAGACGGGATACTCTACAGACGCGGCTGTATTGGATAAATTGCAAGGAGACCACCCGATTGTAGACGATTTATTAGAACACCGAACATTATCCAAGTTGAAATCAACTTATGTCGATGCTTTGCCGCAGTTAGTGCGGGCGGATACCGGGCGAGTGCATACAGATTTTAACCAAACTGCAACGGGTACGGGAAGGCTTTCTTCTTCCAATCCAAATTTACAAAATATTCCCATCCGCACCGAGTTTTCACGGCAAATTCGCAAAGCTTTTTTACCCGAAGAAGGTTGGCTGATGGTGTCGGCTGACTATTCTCAAATCGAACTGCGAATTTTGGCTCATTTGAGTCAAGAACCTGTGTTAATTGAAGCTTATCAAAATAACCGAGATGTGCATACCGTGACGGCTCAACTTTTATTTGAAAAGGAAGAAATAACTCCCGACGAGCGCAGGTTTGGCAAAACGATTAATTTTGGAGTAGTTTATGGTATGGGGGCGATCAAGTTTGGGCGATCGATGGGCAAGACTTCCAAAGATGGCAAGGAGTTTATTGCTAAATTTAACGCTCGCTATAGTAAAGTTTTTGAATATTTGGAGAAAGTAAAAAAAGAGGCGATCGCCCTCGGATACGTTACCACAATTCTAGGCCGCCGCCGCTATTTTGAATTCGAGAGCGAAAGCCTCCGCGACTTAAAACACCAAGGCCGCAATCCCCAAGACATTCACTCCGATCGACTTAAATCTCTCAGCAGAGATGACGCCCAATCTTTGCGCGCCGCAGCCAACGCTCCGATTCAAGGCTCCAGTGCTGATATCATTAAACTTGCCATGATTGAAGTACACAAAATTTTGCAAAACTATCAGGCGCGGCTGCTGCTGCAAGTTCACGACGAATTAATCTTTGAAGTCCCTCCCGATGAATGGGAAGAATTGCAGCCGAAAATTAGAACTGCGATGGAAAATGCTCCGACAATTATAAGTGCGATGGAAAATGCTCTGCCGAAAAATACAAGTGCGAAGGAAAATGCGCCAGGTATGGTACCGCTGATAGTTGACATCCACGCTGGGCAAAATTGGATGGAAACTAAATAAAACAGAGAAATATGAGCCAAACTAAAATCGTCATTTTCCCAAAAATAAAAACCATAAGTGCAGTTGCTGTGCTATTGCTACTATTCGGGTGTCCACAAAAGTTTGCACCGAATAACTATGCTGTCAAGCGAGTCAGCGACGGCGACACCCTGGTCGCCAGCGATAGCGCTGGAAAAGATATCAAAGTGCGTTTTGCCTGCATAGATGCACCGGAAGTCGCCCACACCAACGCTGAGAAAAATAGCAAAGCATCAGCAAAAAAAAATCAATTTAAGTGGGGAAATCTAGCCCACCAAAGAATGCAGCAGCTAGTCAAACAAGGGGGCGGTCGCGTTGTTTTGACAGTCACAGATACTGACCGCTACGGCCGCAAAGTTAGCGAAGTTCGCTTGCCAAACGGCACATTTGCCCAAGAAGTTTTGACCCGCGAAGGATTAGCAATGGTTTACCGTCCTTACTTGAAAAACTGTCCGAGTGCAAGTATTCTGGAACAAGCAGAAGCCGAAGCTAAGAAAAATCGTCGCGGCGTTTGGGGTGATTCCAAGTTTGTGCCAGCTTGGCAATTTAGACAGAACGGCAAATGAGCGAAATTTTGATTTTCTGGTAATTGTTCTTTATCTAAGAATCCCCATGTTAGAAATCACCGTAAAAAACAACGCGATCTGTTTCGGTAAACACTTCTCCCTGAATTTTGAACGCACTTTGCGGATACCCGACGACGGTAAAACCTATCCCTTACCGCCGGGATTAGGCAAGTTTCCAGTCTGCAAAGTTGATGACTACATTTCTACAGTACCTGAAACTTGGAAAGAACACGGGGGCGTGTTTATTCCCATGTATCAACGGGAAGCTTTGTGGATTTATTTTAGAGGCGTTGATTGGCGGCCCAATGCTGTTAAAATTGCTGTTGGTAAAATCAATGCCGTTTCAGGCAAACCTTGGCACCAAAAACTGCAAGCTGATGACCAAGATTATGTCATTTGTCCAGATCAACCCTGGTTAGATGGTATCAATGCTGGTGAAGGTTACATCCGCCAATTTGTTGCTATGCCTCTCGGTATGGGTTACACTGTCGAAGGACAAGTAACTGGTAAAGAAGAATTTGGTGGCATTCAAATCATTGTATTCGATCCGAAACCAGGGTTATTTCCAGAAGAACCGCCGCCCTCACAATTACTGAGAGGTAGAGGCTTTAGTGATTTTGCACCTATGGCTTGTGCCACATTTGGTAGTGCGGAAATGGGATTAGCAGCAGGTGGTAAAATGAAACAAGAAATTTATCCCGATAGTTACGGTATCAACACCTGGGACGAGGCAAATTTCGGCAGAGTATACGTCCACATTGTTAATAGCATGATGTATCGGGAAATCACTGGTAAAGAACCGCCAAACACGCCCATTACTGCCAAAACTTACAGTCAATACGGTCTTCCTTGGTTCGACCTTTACGACGAAGAAAAAGGATCTGTCGCACCCTCAAGTATCCTTTCTCAAGTCAAGTCTGTCAAAGAGATGGACGAAAATCAGGGATTTGCACCGCAGCAAGACGATACATCTGTTGACATTCCTCAAGCACAAATTAAAAAGCTCAAAGTCGATCCCGATGGAGTCAGAGATGGCAATTGGTAGTCTACTAGCAGAATCTCGATTGTATATAGGGACAATTAATCAATTGCCTTTGTAAATAGACAGTGCTGCATCAGGCCTGCTAAATTAGACACTACCTGTCGCAGTAAGGCGCGCCGAGACGTACCCTACCGATAGATTCTTTGTGCAAATCCAATCAATTAGCAAAAAATTAACCTTAAGGGACATCAATGAATTTCAAACATCTGGTTATTTCCGGCATGGCTCTGCTCCTCGGTACTGCAATCGTAGGAAATGCTATTGCTCAAGAACTGACCAACGACCAAAAAACGGTTGTTTGTCGCTTGAAAACAGAAGTTGACCAGCGGAAAGGCAACGGTCAAAAATTAGTATTTGTGCCGTTGCTGGGCCAAGTTCGCAAGCAAGTTTCATCTCCTTTTAGAGCAACGCTGCATCCTAATGTGGAGTATGTTTTTGTTGCCACTTGCGACGGAAATTGCCAGGATTTAAACTTATCTCTCAAGGATGCCAGCGGTCAGGAAATCGCTGTGAGTCAAAAAACAGGCGAACTGGCGTCAATCTCTTTTACTCCCCCATCCCAAGGCGAATATCAAATCAGTGCTAAGCCTGGGGAATGCACGACGGCAGAGGGTTGCAGTTACGGCCTGGGAATCTTCGTTCCGGCAAGTGCTAGCGTACCTAATGCTTCAAGAATTCCTGCGGAGATAGCACAATTTCGACTTTGCCAGTAGGGGAACAGCTATCGAGTTGTGGGTTGCGAGTAGAGTAGAGTTTTCAATCAGAAATCTAACTCATAACTTGCAACTTATAACTCGCGACTTATATCGCAACCACGCCCGACGGTGAGTAGGTTATTAATGACTTCAATTATCTGAAACCATGCCTTTGACCACCAATTTCAAAGGTGGTACCCGCCACGTGATTTATCCGTGGAATCAATCCAAAATCGAAAATCGAAAATCAGAAGAGCCCCCGCATTTATCCGTGGGGTCGCCTCTAAAATCTAAAATCTAAAATCTAAAATCGATTGACCGAAAGCATCCAGGATACAAGCCCCCGGATTCATCCGTGGGGTCAAGGCTTCAATCTAAAATCTAAAATCTAAAATCTAAAATCGATTGACTGGTTCTTCCTTATTGCTTTTTTTTACTCTGAGTGAGTTGCCCTGCCCTTCGACTTCGCTCATGAACCGCGACTTGCCCGATCGCATCGCCGAAGGGAAAAGAGCCGAAGGCAGCCGAAGAGCGTTATTCCTTCTGCTATAATTTGTTACGCATAATTCCTGCAAACTCTCAAGCCGATCGAGCTGTGGAACCCTGCAAAGGCCCAATAACTGCCGAAAGCTGGCTTGAAGCCAGAACTTTATTTACCCTCGGGCAGGCATCAATTAGAATATAGATGGTGCCTCTCAAAGGTGACGAGTACATTGCCCATGTCTTTAACCTTAGCTTTGAAAAATCAACTGCAGAACCGTCCTCAAATAGGGTTGAAAAGTCTGTTGGGCCGCTTAGGTATCAGGCAGAAAATCGGCTGCGGATACGCCTTGGTCATTAGTATTGCCGTTTTGGGTGCTGTGGCGGGACGGGGAGTAGAATCCTATCACAAACAGCAAGTTAGAGAAAAACTAGCGCTCGACCGAGATAAAGCGGAAATCCTGACAAACCTCAACAACACGGTGCAGGAGGTCAGAATTCAGCAGCAAGAGCTCGCGAGTCTGACTGCCCAACCGCAAATTTTCGATCGCCAACGATCGGAATTCCTGACTCGCGTTGCTCAGATGAGCGGCATCCTCGAACAACTGCAAACCCTACCGCCAACGAAGAATGCCGAGGCTGCCAAAGACTACCAACAGCTTCAACAGTTCGCTCAAGCCAACGGCAAAACCGTAGAATCATACTTTCAACAAGTACAAAAATTGTTGGCTGCTGCCAAATTATCTGCTTTGAATCCGCAACAGCAGCAGGCTTTGGGGCGGAACTTGAACAATTTTGTGGCTGGCGAAACTGCTTTGAAACTCAAACAGTTTTCCGAGGATTCAGCCCAACTGGCCGTCAACTTTCGCGAGAAAGCAGACGAGGCATTGAGAACCTACGAAAATGCCGAAAAACTCGGAACTCTCATTCTCGTTTGCTCTCTCTTGATATCAGGTGCGATCGCAGCAATTCTAGCAGCATACACCAGCGGGGCGATCGCTCGCTCCTTAGAAGCCACCACCCTCATCGCTCAGCGAGTGACAGAAGAATCAAACTTTGACCTGCAAGTACCCGTCACTACTTCCGACGAAGTGGGAATGCTAGCAATTTCCCTCAACGAACTAATCCAAAGAGTAGGCGAATACACAGAACAATTGCACGAAGCAAAAGTAGCAGCCGAAGCTGCCAACCGCTCCAAAAGTGCATTTCTCGCCAACATGAGCCACGAACTACGCACCCCCCTCAACGCCATCATTAACTACAGCGAAATGCTGCAAGAAGATGCTCAAGATTCTGGTTCAGAAGACTTTCTCCCGGACTTAGAAAAAATTCAAACCGCAGGCAAACACCTGCTGGATATGATTAGCGACATCCTAGACATTTCCAAAATAGAAGCAGGTCACGTCACCCTTTATTTGGAAAACTTCGACGTGGCAACGATGATTGAAGAAGTGATGACTACGGCTCAACCGCTAGTAGAAAAAAAAGGCAATGCTTTAGCACTGAAAACAAAAGGCGAACTCGGCACAATGTACGCCGACCAACCGAAAGTGCGGCAAATTCTCCTCAATTTGCTCAGCAATGCTGCCAAGTTTACCGAAAAAGGCGTCATTACTATCGGCGTGGAAAGAATTAAAATTGAAAAATCAAGACCGACCAAACAAAATAAAAATAATGATATTCAATCGGGTTCAAGCTACACTTCTCAAGTTGTAATGTTTCGAGTCAGCGACACCGGCATCGGCATGACAAACGAGCAATTAGAGCAGATATTTAAACCTTTTACCCAAGCTGATGCTTCGACTACCCGCAAATACGGAGGCACGGGTTTGGGATTGACAATTAGCCAGCGTTTATGTCAAATTCTCGGCGGCGAAATTAGCGTTGAAAGCGAAGACGGTAAAGGTTCAACTTTTATTGTCAGTCTCCCGGAACGGGTAGTTATGCAGGCATGAAGTCAATCGATTTTAGATTTTAGATTTTAGATTTTAGATTAAAGAATTGAAGCCTTGACCCGACGGATAAATTCGGAGGCTAGTTTATGGGATACAGGTTTTTTATTTCTCCACGGATGAATCCGAGGGATTGTATCCTGGATGCTTTCGGTGAGGCAAGATATGGATTTTGACACGGATATACGGATTAATTATTCGAGCATTCGTCCATAGTCAGGAGGCAGATATTCAACGAAAAAGAAAGAGGGAGGAAGGAAGAGGGAAATTTTAAAATGTATTGATATAGCAAGCGCTTTCGTCGGTTAGGGCATAAAGTGTAAATAGCCCCAATTGCCGTGCGATCGCAAAACCCATCTCCAAAGTTGCACTCTTAAATATGAATACTTGGGACAGTTGTTGATTACTAACCGTAGGAGAAGGGTTTCAAGGCTCCAAGGCGATCGAGCTACCAACGGAAAATTGAGGGTTTCAGACTACGAAATAAAAACTGTTCGGACTATTGAAATATCAGGGCTTATGAATATTACTCGCGTTTCAGTTGACTCAGCAGGCAATCAGGGCAATCGAGGGCCATTGGGCACCTTTTCCTCTGCTTCCATTTCGCCCGACGGGCGGTTTGTGGCGTTTGAATCTCCAGCATCCAACCTCGTGCCGGGAGACACTAACGCTAGCGAGGATGTCTTTGTGCGGGACACGCTAGCCAATACCACCACCCGTGTCTCTGTTGACTCAGCAGGCAATCAGACTCTCGGCGACTCCTACAGCCCCTCCATCTCAGCCGACGGGCGGTTTGTGGCATTTTGGTCTGATGCCACAAACCTTGTGCCGGGAGACACTAACAATACAAACGACTTCTTCTTACGGGACTTGTTGACGAATACCACCACCCGCGTCTCTGTTGACTCAGCAGGCAATCAGGTGACGAACAATGCCTCCGGAGGTGGCTCCATCACCCCCGACGGGCGATTTGTGGTGTTTTTTTCTGACGCCTCCAAGCTAGTGCCGGGGGACACTAACAATACAGCCGACATCTTCGTGCGAGACTTGTTGACGAATACCACCACCCGCGTCTCTGTTGACTCAGCAGGCAATCAGGCGAACAGGGAGTCCTACGGCTCCTCCCTCTCAGCCGACGGGCGGTTTGTGGCATTTTCCTCTCTTGCCACAAACCTAGTGCCGGGGGATACTAACAATACAAACGACATCTTCGTGCGGGACTTGTTGACAAATACCACCACCCGCGTCTCTACGAACTCAGCAGGCAATCAGGCGAACGGGGAGTCCTACAACCCCTCCCTCTCAGCCGACGGGCGGTTTGTGGCATTTTCCTCTTTTGCCACAAACTTCGTGCCGGGGGACACTGACAATAACATCGACATCTTCGTGCGGGACTTGTTGACGAATACCACCACCCGCGTCTCTACGAACTCAGCAGGCAATGAGGGGAACAGTAACTCCAACAGCGCTTCCATCTCAACCGACGGGCGGTTTGTGGCGTTTCATTCTAGTGCCTCCAACCTCGTGCCGGGGGACACTAACAATAGAAGCGACATCTTCGTGCGCGACACGCTAGCCAACACCACCACCCGCGTTTCTGTTGACTCAGCAGGCAATCAGGGGAACAGCCTGTCCTTCGAGGCCTCCATCTCTGCAGATGGGGGGAGAGTAGCGTTTTCATCTGATGCCACTAACCTCGTACCGGGAGATACTAACAATAACATCGATGTTTTTGTTTCTGACATCGGTAACATTCCAGGCAATAATCCTCTTGGTAACAACATCAACGGCACTCCCGGCAACGACAACCTGTCTGGCACCAGCGGCAAGGATATCATCAACGGTGTGGAAGGTAATGACGTACTCACCGGTTTGCGGGGCAACGATATCCTTGTCGGGGGCGAGGGCAGCGATATCCTCAATGGCGCCAAAGGTTTTGACACTCTCAACGGCGGTTTGGGAAACGATATTCTAGTCGGCGGCGCGGGCAACGATGTATTTGTTTTAGGTGCGGGATTGGGAGTTGATACGATCGCTGATTTCGCCAACTCTCAAGATACCGTGCAACTAATCAATGGCTTGACCTTCGGACAGCTATCAATTTCGCCGGGAACTGACGGCACATTAATTACAGTAACCAGCAGCGGTGAAGTTTTAGCTTCTTTGATAGGTGTTGCTCCCAATCTCATCGTTTCTGAAGATTTCATCTCGGTCTAGAGATAGTAAAGTGGTCATTTGTGAAATCACTTTTACTCAGGGAACATGATTAAAATTGGCCAACAATCCTTGTAAGTTTTGATAATTCCCAGGTCAAAACCTGGGAATATAGCAAGCCTAAAGAACAAAGCCTTGTACAACAGTAGTTTTCAAGACTCCTTCAAAAGTGCGTTCTGTCTTGTCCAGCAGGACAACGACATTGCGCCCGTTCGGAGACAAACGAACTTCTCGGATGGAATAAGAGAACACCCAATCTTGAAAATTGTTCAGCGATCCGAGGACACGCTGCCGACCGTTATGATTAATTACAAGACGCATTGCCGCGCTTTCTTTGCCAGCAGAAGCATTTTTTTGCCGCTGTTCCAGGCGAATTTGTAAAGGCTTTGCTGTATTGACTTTGACGGCGACTGTCTCGCTTCCATTGGCTCCGGGAGTACGAGAAATAATGTTAAGTTTAGTTCCAGCTTGAGGAGGAGTTAACTTCAAAGTTTGCCTGCTATTCCAACTTTTTTTAAGCAAGTCATCTTCGGCCATTTTAGTGCTTTTATTGGAGTCGGGTTCGCCATATTTAGTTTCGATACACCCATTTCTGATGCAGGAATTTGCAGCAACTTGGACAATTTGCAATTCTGCTTTGGGAATTCCCGCTCCTGTATCTCTGGAACTTTCTAGATACAAGTAGTAATTGCTGTCGGCGGAAAAGCCAGACATCCGGTGTGCGGCACGCCAGGTACTTGCCAAAGCTTCAGGGGCTAGTGCGATCGCGGCACTTGCTATAATACCTAACGAAATTAAAGGTACAATTTTCATAGCTATATTTTCCAGGTGTGAGAGTTATAGCGGCTGTTATTGATGAGTAAAACAATAACGCTTCGGGTTTCGCTATAGGACTGTGACGCTTCTCAAGTCCTCTCTCCTATTTACATGAGTGTTTCTCCATTTTCCGCAGGAGGAGACTGTTTAAGAATGTGCCGTTTTTTCAAGTGGCACTAGAAAGCATTTTTAATGTGAGATTTGGTCTTATCTCACATCTTGCACTATTCTCAAGAACAGGCAAGATGCCTGTTCCACAAAGAGTGAATTTTCTTCTTGTGGAACAGGCATCTTGCCTGTTCATAAAAAGCTTATTGACAATGGTGCAACATCTCAGTCTTATCCAAGAGTCCAACTTTTAGGCGCGGCAGTTTGCTTTTCCTTGCGAGAGACTGCTACACAGGACGGAAATACCTATCTCAAGATAGGGGAACACCGATCCGCCCCCTCTCCGCAACTCCCTACAATGACAATTGTACGGGCGATCGAGCAATTGCCTCTACAGCAATCATCATTTTTAATGCAGGGAATTAAAATTTATGCAACCAAATAATCCAAACCAATTTACCGAAAAAGCCTGGGAAGCCCTCGCCCGCACCCCCGAAATCGTCAAAGCAGGTCAGCAGCAGCAGCTAGAAAGCGAACACTTGATGAAAGCTTTGCTGGAACAAGAATCGGGACTGGCTAGCAGCTTATTTAACAAAGCGGGAGTTTCTGTAGCAAAATTGCGCGATCGCACTGACGAGTTTATCAGTCGCCAGCCGAAAATAACTGGAAGTGGCGGCAACGTTTATCTAGGTCGTTCTCTCGACACTTTGCTCGATCGCGCCGAAACTTATCGCAAAGAGTACGGCGATGAATTTATTTCGATCGAGCATTTGATACTAGGTTACGTTAAGGACGATCGTTTCGGCAAAAACCTACTACAAGAATTTAAACTATCTGAAGCTAAGCTCAAAGATATCATTACCCAAGTCCGGGGGAACAACAAAGTGACTGATCAAAATCCAGAAGGCAAATACGAAGCGCTGGAAAAATACGGCCGAGATTTGACAGAAGCCGCGCGTCAAGGCAAACTCGATCCGGTAATCGGACGGGATGACGAAATCCGCCGCACGATTCAAATTTTGAGCCGTCGCACCAAAAATAATCCGGTATTGATTGGGGAACCGGGAGTCGGCAAAACTGCGATCGCCGAAGGACTCGCCCAGCGAATTATCACCGGAGATGTGCCACAATCTCTCAAAGACAGACAATTAATTAGCTTAGATATGGGCGCATTAATTGCCGGGGCAAAATTCCGGGGAGAATTTGAAGAACGCTTGAAAGCGGTGCTCAAAGAAGTGATGGACAGCAACGGCAAAGTCATCTTATTTATCGATGAAATTCACACCGTTGTCGGTGCCGGTGCAACTCAAGGCTCGATGGATGCGGGCAACTTACTTAAACCCATGTTAGCGAGGGGAGAATTGCGCTGTATCGGTGCTACAACTCTCGACGAATACCGCAAGTACCTCGAAAAAGATGCGGCACTAGAACGCCGTTTTCAACAAGTTTATGTTGACCAACCGACAGTTGAAGATACTGTCTCGATTTTGCGGGGCTTGAAAGAACGGTATGAAGTTCACCACGGCGTTAAAATTTCTGACAGCGCCCTAGTGGCGGCGGCTACTTTGTCTACTCGATATATTAGCGATCGCTTCCTTCCAGACAAAGCCATTGACTTAGTTGACGAAGCAGCCGCTAAACTCAAAATGGAGATTACCTCCAAGCCGGAAGAACTAGACGAAATCGATCGCAGGATTTTGCAGCTAGAAATGGAGAGACTGTCGCTGCAAAAAGAAAGTAACGCTGCTTCGATCGAACGCTTGGAAAGACTGGAAAAAGACTTAGCCAACCTCAAGGAACAGCAAAGCGCTTTGAATGCCCAGTGGCAATCGGAAAAAGGTGTTATCGGCAGCATTCAAAAGATTAAAGAACAGATTGATAAGGTGAATATTGAAATTCAGCAAGCTGAATTAAAATATGACCTTAACCGCGCTGCTGAGTTGAAATATAGCAAGTTAACTGAATTGCAAAAACAATTGCAAGAAGCAGAAGCTCAACTGTCAGCAACTCAAACCACAGGTAAAACTTTGCTACGGGAAGAAGTTACAGAAGGTGACATAGCCGAGATTATTTCCAAGTGGACGGGAATTCCGATTAGCAAGTTAGTTGAATCGGAAATGCAGAAACTTCTGCACTTGGAAGATGAACTGCACAAGCGGGTAATCGGACAGGATGAAGCGGTGACGGCGGTTGCAGATGCAATTCAGCGATCGCGCGCAGGTTTAGCAGATCCAAATCGTCCGGTTGCGAGTTTTATCTTCCTCGGCCCCACGGGTGTTGGCAAAACCGAATTAGCCAAAGCATTAGCGTCTTATTTGTTCGACACCGAAGAAGCGATCGTGCGAATTGATATGTCGGAATACATGGAAAAACACGCGGTTTCCCGATTAATTGGTGCGCCTCCGGGATACGTTGGCTACGACGAAGGCGGACAATTAACTGAGGCTGTGCGCCGCCGTCCTTACTCCGTGATTCTATTCGATGAAATCGAGAAAGCGCACCCGGATGTCTTCAACATCATGCTGCAAATTCTGGATGACGGCCGCGTTACCGATGCTCAAGGTCACACAGTAGACTTTAAGAATTCTGTGATTATTATGACATCGAATGTCGGCTCTCAATACATTTTAGATGTGGCGGGAGATAACGAACAAATGCGGAGTCGGGTGATGGAAGCGATGCGGGGAACTTTCCGCCCAGAATTCTTGAACCGGATTGATGAGATGATTATCTTCCACGGTTTGAGTAAGGCCGAACTGCGGCAGATTGTGCTGTTGCAAGTTAAGCGCTTGGAAAAACGCTTAGCCGATCGCAAAATGTCTCTGAAATTGTCGGAATCTGCGATCGACTTCTTAGCAGAAATTGGTTACGATCCGGTTTACGGTGCGCGGCCTTTGAAGCGGGGAATTCAGCGCGAGTTGGAAACGCAAATGGCGAAGGGTATTTTGCGGGGAGATTTTGCTGATGGCGATACCATTTTTGTGGATATCGAGAATGAAAGGTTGGCGTTTAAGCGGCTGCCGGCACAGTTGGTGACTGCGAAATAATTTGAGTAAGGTGGGCTGCGACCCACCTTATTTTTTTGAGGGGCGATTCCCTACGGGATAGCTGGGCTTCATGCACTTTTTTCTCTAAATCACGGTAGGTGCTTTAAAAACTTCTAAAATCTTTTGTTTCAAAGTAACTAAGTCATCTGTAGCTGCATGAGCTTCATAAATAGCTTCGGATGCTGCTACAAAAGGATCTGCATCAAGGGCAAAATAGAGTGAATTAACTGCGCGCGCTGTGTGAAATGCAGCTAAATAATCTGATAATTCTATATTGCCTTCTCCCATTTTTTCTTGCAAGTCCCACTGAATCTCATCGAGTCGATCGACCAAGGATTGAAGTTTGTTTTGAAGTGAAACATCATCACATTGACCTTTTTCTAGCGCTTCTAATCCTTCCTCAAGAATTGGGTGACTCCAGCTAGTGCGCTCAATTGCGAATTTACAAGCGGCTTTGGCTGCATTTCGCTGTTCGGAAATAGTTGCTTGTTTCAGCATTTCCGATTGTTCAGGAGCGAGAATTTCTAAGCGATTTTCGGTCATTGTGTAATTAACTCCTTGGATTAGATTTTTGGGGACTTGCGACTAAGCCGCCAGCGCCTTCTATCGTTTGGACGCAGTTTTCACAAATAGGACGCCCTGCTGCTACTGCAATTACTTTACAATCATTTTTAACGGCCCAAGCAACTATGTTAGCTTCTGCATGGCCAAAACCGGGAATAACGGTTTCTCCGAATAGGAGTGCAGACTTTACTCCCGGACGCAAGTAACCATTGGGTTCGCTGGTTCCTATCACTACTCTGCGGTTTTCTTGGGCGTTTTCAACAACCCCAGCACCCATTGTTACTCTAGATTGCGCGGGTGGTGATAGAGCTTGCTGTAAGGCGATCGCTCGCGTTCGGGCAATGCCTTCAGGATTGCTGAAAAGTTCTGCTTCTGTGTAGTCTTCTGGCAGTGTTGTCTCCTCGGTTGTTAAAGATATAGGCTGTGGTCATCGCTTATGGGCGATCGCTTTCTGATTTATCTTTTTTCTGTTCTTGGCGTTCTATAACAGATTTCGTCAGCAGGTAGGTTGTCAAACTGCTGACGGATCTGCTTTCTTCTTCTGCCCATTCTTCCAGAGCTTTTTGAATTTCCTCTGGTAGGTATGCGGTAACTCTTCCCCGTGAAGCCATTCGTTGTACTGCCAAACATTTCAACACAGTCCATCTTAGGCCGTGGTCATCGCTTAAGGGCGATCGCTTTCTGATTCTTCCTTTTTCTGCTCTTGGCGCTCTCTGACTGCTTTAGCTGCCACATGGGATAGCAGGTTTGCAAGGGTTCTATCTTCTTCTTCGGCCCATTCGGACAGGGCCTGATGAACGTCTTCTGGCAGGGTAACTGTGACTCGCATTCGTGAAGGCATGGGCTGGCATGGTTTTACTTCAATTGTCTTCAATCTTACACTCTCACGTCATTAGATATATTTTTGTGTTATTTGATGTTTTTAACATCAAAATATGCTATTAGTGTATATAAGGCTCAGGCCTTAAAACGTCAGAAGCCAGCCCCTTACTGTGGAAGGTTCCGGGCTGGCTCTGGCTCCAAAAATATCAATGGAGACGAGTTCTATGTTGACATACAAAGACCGCTTGTGCTGTTGGGCGATCGCCCGTTTGTTACCCTCTGAGCAATGGATAATTGTTGCCCGCTTCCGCAGTCGTTCTGACGCAGACGGCCATTTTCAGTTTTTGCGACAAACTATACCGCACGTTAAGTTTGAGGTTGTGTTCGATTTAAGCGGGGACAGCAACCGTTTATCGGCGTTGGGCCGCTGTGCCAATTCCCTCGCCAGCCGGTTATAAATTGTAATTTTCCGGCTGTTTTGAGTTGATTTAATTTGGGGGATCGCACTTTTTTTGATAAGTGCGATCGTCCGTACCCTCTCAGCCAAATCAGAATTTACACTGGGGTGGCCTCAAGACTGAAATTCTCCGAACACGACTTTATCAACCTTGGGCTGTGGTAAAATGATCGTATCCACAACACTTTCTCGTTACTTAAAACTATGCGATCGAAACTAGAAGAAATTACGCTTCAAGACAGAAATGCTGCTGAAATGGAAATTCGCGACAAGCAGAAGCAAATTAATTACGACACGAAAGAGTATCCAGTCGAAATACTCGTTCAAAAATATATGGAAGGAATTAACGATGATACTAATAAGTTGTTTATTCCGGACTATCAACGTGAACTTGTTTGGGATGAAGCAAGGCAATCAAAGTTTATCGAATCGGTAATTTGGGGGCTGCCCATACCTTCTATATTCGTTGTTGATATCGGTCATGATGAAAATGATGAACCACGTTTTGAAATCGTAGACGGTGCACAACGCATTCTTACCCTAACTAGATTTGTTAACAACGAATTAACCTTAACTGGACTCAAAAAAATAGAGCGTTTAAATGGATTTAAGTTTAGTGATTTACTCCTGCCTCGGCAGAGGAACTTCAACCGAAAGACAGTTCGGACGATCCAATTAACTGAAGCTGCAAATAAGGAAGTCCGAAGAGATTTATTTAAACGGATACAATCATTTTAAGTGCAATGTCAATCCACTTTACATACTGCACACAATCTGAGGCAACCCGTTTTAGAAATAAAGTAGTGGCGCGTATTAAATATTTCCGCAATTAACTGCCATGTCACACTCATGAATACTGTATTTTTAGACTTTAATACACGCGCCAAAGAGGTGAATGATTACTTCATTTTTCTGGAGAGCTTGGAAAAACAGACAACGAAGTTAGCTTTATTCGATACTCGTGGCAAATACCAAATTCAAAGCCTCGATCCAGAGTTAGCAAAAACTCTCAAAGCTAATGGTTTTTTGTTGCTGTATAATTTAGTTGAATCCACTATGCGAAATGCCATTGAAGCCATATTTGATGAGTTTAAAAATCAAGCAATCTCCTTCGATCAACTCAAACCAGAAATCAAAATGATTGTTCTTCAAAATCTTAAAAAGCGTTCTCCTAAGAAAATTAATTTACATATCAACCAAATATCTACAGACATCATCACAGCTACATTTGAACGCAAAGAACTATTTTCAGGGAATGTGGATGCTAAGGTGATTAAAGAAATAGCCGAAAAATACGGTTTTTCATATCAAACAGACTTTGCTAAGACAAAGAACGGGCAAAAACTTGTAGTTATTAAACACAACAGGAACGACTTAGCGCACGGACTTAAGTCTTTTGAAGACGTGGGCCGAGATAAGACTATTGAGGAACTTTTAGAGATCAAGGAGGAAGTCATAGAATACCTACGTAAAATACTGGAGAATATTAAAACTTATCTTGACAATCAAGAGTATTTGGACGTAACTACAGGTAATCCTTAATTTTAGGCTAAGAAACCGGGTTTCTCGGATGATTTAGGTTGGGTGGCGAGATATCTCGGAAGAAACCCGGTTTCTGGGAATGATGTGAAGGCTACTTCCGCACCATCACAGACTTAATTACAGCATTCGGGTGATACTTATTAGTCTGATAAAATCCCCCTTTACCAGCGCCATAAACTCCCCCAAATTGTTTGCCTTCAGCCTTGGGAACAAACATAATGTTTCTAGTGGGTTGCTTGGCAAAAACTACATTTTCTCTCATTTCATTATCCACGTTATAAGATAAAGTAGCCTTGCCGTAAATTGCCTCAGCTTGTTTCAGAGTCATTCCCGGCCCGACGCCCTGAACTGTTTTATAATTAGAATTATCAGTCATCAAAAGTTCAATGACATCGGTATCTTTTAGCTTTGTACCCGCAGCGTAGATAATCCGATATTGCACTTTTCCTGATCGGCTGACAGCCACAGCATCAAAGTCTACCATAAAAGGAGACTGAACTTTAAACTGCGCCGTGGAACCCAGAGCCTTTTTCAATTGTCCGAAAGTCATTCCCACCTTCGCCGCTCCAATTGTGCGATCGGAAATTGTTAAACTTGCAGAAGGTGTTTTTTGAGCAGCATTTGCCGTTTCCCCCAGCTTATTTGCACCCCCAGGCGCAACAGCGGAACCCGGAACCGAAATTAAAGTGAGGTAACTGCCGATCGCCAGCAAAGCAGCTATCATTGATCCAGACAAAACTTTAACATTCAACATGACTAATTCTCCTAGATTTCAAATGCGACTATCTACCCGCATCTTTTTGACTATCCTGGGCCTCACCCTCCTAGTTTGGATTCTCAGAGGTGTTGGGATATTGACATTCCTTCCCGGTGGTGTGATATGGATACTAATTTTGTTGTCTTTTGTTGCGGGTATCCTCAGCACTTTACTCCGCAGGTAAGCCGGCATCCGGTAATTAATAATAGTTTTTTGACTGTTCACTGTTCACTGTTCACTGTTCACTGTTGTCATAACAAATAACAAATAACAAATGCCCAATGCCCTGTTTGGCCAATGCCCTGTTTGGCCAATGCCCGTTATTTTAGTTTCATTGCCTTTGCGACTGTTACATTTAACTGAGCGCCGATCAGCATCACCAAAGAAGAAATATCGAGCCACAGCAGCAACACAATAAAAGTTCCGATCGTGCCGTAAGTCCAACTGAAATTGCCCCAATGCCCAACATAAACCCGAAATAAAGCTGAAAAGAGCGCCCACAAAATAGCAGCAAAAACAGCTCCAGACAAAATAGGAATATCTGGTTGACGGCGGCTAGGCCCGTAGCGGTAAACAAAGGCAAAGGCAAGTGATACAATTCCCAAAGAAATCGGCCACCGCCACAGCCGCCAAACACCTAACAATTGCGACTCCAAAGGGCAATTGCCGGCGAGTAGCAAGCAATTTTGAACATCTTTTAAATCGCAATTGGCAACGGACTCCAGCAGGCAACTCTGGCGGGCAATAGCTTGTACAATTAAGTCGCTGACAAAGACTACTCCCGATGCTAGAATTAACAGCACAATTGTACCGATACTCAGCGCCAGAGAAATAAGTTTTGCTTTCCAAAATGGTCGAGTTCGATCGCTCGGAATTTCATGGATGCGATCGAGTGCAGCCATCGCCGCGCTCATTACTCCAGAAAATGCCCAAATCGCCCCAAGAAAGCTCACAGAAAACAGCCCTTTACTGCGAGTTAACAGAATTTCTTTGATTAAGCCACCAATCAACTTCCGCACGTCATCGGGTATAACTTCGCCCAAAAGACGGGCGATTTGATAAAGTGTTGACTGCAAAGGTTCAAAGAGGGCGATCGCAGATAAGATAGCCAACAGCCCCGGAAACAGCGCCAGCATAGAATTGTAGGCCATTTCCGCAGACAGCCCCGGCAAGCGCTGTTCTCCCGCCTTCGCGGCGACTTCCTTGAGTGTGCCCCAAGTCAAACACCGACAAAACAGCCAAAACCCCCCAAATTTCCGTTTGAGTGCTCGAAGCAGCCTCAAAAATGCCTGAAACAGAGCTAAAATCAGGTAGCGCAACCAGTAAAAAATGTTCATAGCGCACAGGCAATGGGGCGAAAGATGAGGTACACAAGTCGTTAATTAATTAATATCAAATCCGGTTGCATCGGAATTATTCCTCTCTGTATTCTCTCCCTCTGCGTTCTCTGCGCCCTCTGCGGTTAAATCATTCCGATGCAACCGGAAACGATATAAGCCATTATCAACTCGCAATTGCCAATTCTCAATTGCCAATTCCCAATTCCCCAATCTAAAATCTAAAATCTAAAATCTAAAATCAATATTATGGCTCAGGATGTCAGACAGTGGTTAGATGAAATCAAGCGGCTGCAACAGCAGTTAACAGAAGTTTCGCGCGATCGAGATGAGGCCGGTGAAAGTGCCGCTCAGTGGCGCCAACTATACAATACCGAAGCCGAGCAGCGGCGGAATGATGCGAAATTAACTCAGCAAAGCATCGCTTCTCTGGAAGCACAAATACAGCAATTACAAAATTTTTCCCCCATTATGCCCGAAGGCGACGATGCTGGGGTTGCTCGCCAGCAGGAAGTCGCACAACTGCAAACTGTAGGCGAACTTAAAGCTAAGTTAACAGAAGTTCTTCAAGAGCGCGATCGGGCGATCGAACAAGTTAAACAACTCACTCAAGCCCTCAAACAAGAAGAAGCCCGTCACGCCGAAACTAGCAAAAATTTAACTAGCGCCCTCGGAGATGCCGTTGACTTGCTCACGAAAGCCCAAAATCCTGCCCCTGCAAAAACGGAGACAGTATATTCTTTAGAAATAGTACCTACTCGCACTGCAAATCCTGGCGAAACTGCTCTGGAAATCCGCCAAACTTCTGCCCCAGGCAAAAATCCCGCCCAACTTCCACCTTCTAAAAATCAGTTACTCGATTTACCGCCCTTTGGGAATTAGGAGTTACAAATTCAGGAATTTTCGGCATGGCGAGTCCCTTTAGCAGGTGGGATTTAGTCAGCGATGCGTTGTTTTTGCCTTAACTGCAATTAGGCTGCATTAATTTATCAGCTTCTTTAGGATATTCAATTCCGCTTATATCGGAATGATTAAACCACAGAGGACGCAGAGGATACAGAGGAAGGGAAGAGAGATGAATAATTCCGATGAAGGGCTGAGTTGATATTATTCCGCATCTACGGATGGTCTACTAATCGATGTAACTGTACTATAGCAATCCTAAATCATTCTCATAATTATTGTAGGGGCAATCCCCCCGTGGTTGCCCTATAGATAGGGGGTAGGCACGGGGGCACTACCCCTACAAATTTATCTGAATCATTTAGGATTGCTATATAGCAATCCTAAATCAGTTGTACAAATAAGTAGGGGTAGTGCTACCCCTACTCCCCGTGCCTACCCCCCACGGATCGGGGCAACCACGGGGGGTTTGCCCCTACAAAAATTACACAATTCATACGGATCGGGGCAACCACGGGGGTTTGCCCCTACAAAAATTACACAATTCATTTAGAATTGCTATATATCTCAACCTATAATCTGCATTCAAAATTTTGAGGACTGCCACAAAATCTTCCTCGCGTCCTACCAACCTACAGTCTTTAGATAGAACTTAATCGAGCTAGATTCTACTACTATCGACAACGACTGATAGGCGAGGAAACTTCATGAAGGCAGAGATATCCATAGTCTGGAAAAAGATTCAGAGCATGATCGACGGCTTTATGATCATGCTGCCTAATATTGTGCTGGCGTTAATTGTCTTTGCAATTTTTTACTTTGTGGGTAGGCAAATTAAGAGAGTGGTCAGGCGAGTTACCCGCCACCACCACCAAGCTCGAAATTTGGGGCTGGTGTTAGGACGGTTAGCCCAGAGTGCGATCGTTCTAGTTGGTCTATTTATTTCTCTTTCGATTATAATTCCCACATTTAAAGCTGGGGATTTGATTCAATTGCTGGGAATTAGCGGGGTGGCGATTGGTTTTGCCTTTCGCGATATCTTGCAAAACTTCTTAGCCGGTATCCTAATTCTGTTGACGGAACCGTTCCGAATCGATGACCAGATTGTGTTTAAAAACTTTGAGGGAACGGTAGAAAATATTGAGACGCGGGCTACAACAATCCTCACCTATGATGGTCGCCGGATTGTCATTCCCAATGCGGAATTGTTTACGAATTCGGTGACAGTGAATACCGCTTTCGATAAACGGCGCACGGAATACGATTTTAGTATTGGTTACGGCGACGATATTGATTGCGCCAAGCAGTTAATGCTGGAAGCATTGTACAGCATAAAGGAGGTGTTGAAAGATCCTGCACCCGATGTGCTGGTGGTTGAGCTAGCAGAAAGTACCGTCAATATCCGCGTTCGGTGGTGGATTACTCCGCCGCGCCGAATGGACGATATGCGATCGCGCGACAAGGTAATTTGTGCTATTAAAAAAAAGCTTGTGGAAAACGGCATCGATTTGCCTTATCCCACGCGACAAATTTTGTTTCATGACCAAACCGAAGAAACCGATGGCGATCGCTCCCAGCAGCGCGAAGGATGGCCAGCGGGTAAAAGTAAAGTTCCGAAACCTCGCAGTATTGGCGGAGCTGTGGGAACATTTGCCCAAGGACGATCGCAAATTGACAGCAACGGACAATCTTAACCCCATCACAATTCATGAAAAATATCAAGTTGAGAAAACTTTGGGATTCGCTGCACTGCGCTCGTGCAACCGGAATTGATATCGCTCGCCGAGTGATTAAAGGAGTAACAAACCAGGATTGATATGATGCCTAATTTTTAAGCAAAAACCACAGTCCGATTGCCGTAAACTAAAACACGATTTTGTAAATGATATCGCACCGCCCTTGCTAAAACAACCCTTTCTAAATCTTTACCTTTGCGAATCAAATCAGACACTTCATCGCGGTGACTCACGCGCACAACATCTTGTTCGATAATCGGGCCAGCATCTAAATCTGGTGTAACGTAGTGGGCTGTTGCACCGATAATTTTTACCCCTCTTTCATAAGCCCTTTCGTAGGGATTTGCACCCACAAACGCGGGTAAAAATGAATGGTGAATATTAATCACATGGGGAAATTTTCTGATAAAGTCTTGACTCAAAATTTGCATATATTTAGCCAAAACTACTAAATCAATCTTATATTTTTTAAGAAGTTCTAACTGTTGTGCTTCTTGAAGAGCTTTATTGTCTTTAGTAATGGGAATATACTCAAAGTCGATACCGTATTGTGCGGCAATGGGCTTTAAATTTTCATGGTTGCTGATTATCAGCGGAATTTCACCTCTAATTTCTTGCGATCGCTGTCGCCAAATCAAGTCTAATAAACAGTGATCTTGACGGCTTACCCAGATTGCGATGCGTCGAATTTTATGAGAGAAATGCAATTGCCAATTGGCTTGTAAGTCCTTGGCAATTTCACTAAAAGTCGGTGTTATTTGTTCGGTGGTTAAGTCAAAATCATCTAATTGCCATTCTAGCCTGCTCAGAAATAATCCGGCGGTAAAATCTGTATGGTGATCTGCGTGGATGATATTGCCGTTATGAGAGGCTATAAAATTGGCAAGTAAGGCGACGAGTCCTTTGCGATCGGGACAGGAAATTAACAGGGTTGCTGTAGGGCTAGTCATAATATAATGACAAAAGTGTCTTGCTGAGTTTATTGAGAAAAAAGTGATATCACAGGAGTTTATTGATACTGAGATGTTGCACCATTCTCCATTAGCCTTTTATGAACAGGCAAGATGCCTGTTCCACAAGAAAATTTATATTTTGTGGAACAGGCATCTTGCCTGTT